>CAIWKW010000174.1 GCA_903913365.1 Candidatus Doudnabacteria bacterium
AAGACGGCGTTAAGGTGGAATCCGGCGAGACGCTTTATATCGACGAGCACGGAAAATCCATTAAAGCCACCACTACCGGCTTGGTGCGTTTGGAAAAGAACAAAATTATTGTGGTTCACGAAAGCGATCAGGTAAAAGAATATATCATTCCGGCCTCTTTGTCTTTGTCAGTTAAAGACGGGGATTTGGTAACCAAAGGCCAGAAGCTGACCGAAGGAAACTTAAATCCAAACCAGATTATGGCTTTACGCGGAGTTCAGGAAGCTCAAAAATATATTGTCAGAGAGGTTCAGGACATTTATGTTTCCCAGGGACAAAACATTCACGACAAGCATATTGAAGTGATTGTAAAACAAATGTTCTCCAAAATGCGCATTACCGACGCGGGAGACAGCGAATTGGTGCCGGGAGAAATTGTCGATAAAGCAAAATTCAATCATATCAACGACCTCTTGGCCGAGCAAAGCAAGCTGCAGGCCAAAGCCGATCAGCTGCTTATGGGTATTACCAAAGTTTCCTTAAACACCGAGTCCTTCTTGGCTGCAGCCAGTTTCCAAGAAACCACCCGCGTCCTTATTGAAGCTGCGGTTACAGGTAAAACCGATTACTTAAGGGGCCTTAAAGAGAATGTCATTATCGGCAAACTCATCCCCGCCGGTACCGGTTACACCGATGAAATTGCCAGACAAAATCTTCAGCTCGAAATTACTCCAGCCGATTCAGCGGTGGAAGTAACCGAATAAAAGTAAGTTTAAAAAATCCCTTCTCCGGAAAACCCGGAGAAGGGATTTTTGTTATTGTTTGGTGGTGTTGGTCAATGGGAATCTTTGCCCAAGGTTAGTTCTGGGCAAAGATTCCCATTGACCAAGTATTTTTGTTGTTGGATGGTTTATTTTGGCCAGTTGGCTACAATTAGTAGTTCTTTTTGGCTTAATTTACCCCAGATTTCTTCGGTAATAAAGGGTATAAAGGGGTGGAGGAGCTTAAGCACAGTTAAAAGTGAAAAGTTTAAAGTTAAAAGAGTGCTGTCTTTGAGCTCTTTGTTTTGCAATTGGTCTTTGGACTTTTCAAGATATATGTCTGCCAGTTCATGCCAGGTAAATTGATAAATTTCCTGCGCGGCCTCGTGCAAGCGGAATGCCTCCATATGACTGGTTACATTTTTTATTACCTCATCCAGTTTGGCTAAAATTTCTTTGTCCGCATCTGTTATTGGAGCAAGAGTTATGTAGTCTGCCGATTTATTGGCCTCTTTGATGCCCATAAATGGGCGAACTACATCTTCGTTACTGAGGATAAATCTGGCAATATTCCACAGCTTATTGGCAAAATGCTTCATGCCTTTAACTTTTTGCTCATCAAAGATAGTATCGTTTCCTGGAGCGGCGCCAAAGACAAGCGCCATGCGCAGAGCATCTGTTCCGTATTTGGAAGTCATATCCAAGGGATCAACGCCGTTATTTAAAGATTTGCTGAATTTTCTGCCCTTACTGTCGCGCACTATTCCGTGCAGGACAACCTGCTTAAAAGGAATTTGTCCAAGCAGATAAGTACTCATCAAAATCATACGTGCAACCCAGAAAAACAAGATTTCGTAGCCGGGCATCATTAAAGATGTGGGATGGAAGGTTTTCAGGTCTGAGGTTTGTTCTGGCCATCCCAGCGTGGAAAAAGTCCAGAGGCCCGATGAAAACCAGGTATCTAAAGTATCCGGGTCCTGAACCCAGCCTTCGCCTTTGGGCGGGTTAATGTCACAGTAAGTTTCGTCTCCTTTATACCATACCGGAATTTGGTGGCCAAACCATAACTGCCTGGAAATACACCAATCGCGCAAACCATCAATCCAGTGATAATATATTTTTTCGAATCTTTCCGGGGCAATTTTAATTTGTCCGTTTTCCACCACATGTCGCATGAGTTTTTTAAGCGTCACCATCTCGCCTTCTTTAATTCCCTGAAGTTCGGAATGGGGGAGGGGAAATTCTTTATTGACGTTAATAAACCACTGCGTTTTCGGCAGAGGCTCAATTATACCGCCGGTTCTTTCCGCAGTGGCCACGTTTTGCTGAATATCTTCTTCTTTTTCCATTAGTCCTTGCTCATTTAGCCATAACACAACGGACTCGCGAGCCTCGGCTGTTTTTTTGTTTAATATCCGCTCATCGCCTACTGTCATTTTTCCATATTCGTTGATTATGGCTTTTGAGGGCAGATTGTGCCTCCTGGCAATTTCCGCGTCAGTCATGCTATGCGCAGGAGTTACTCCGAGCGCCCCGGTTCCAAAATCTTTTTCAACCGTTTTGTCAGCAATAATTTTTATATGTATGGGCACGCCGCAAAACTCCGCGTCATATTCTTTGCCCACAAATTGTTTGTAGCGGTCGTCTTCCGGGTGGACAGCCACGGCGGTGTCACCGACTTTGGTTTCCGGGCGGGTGGTGGATATGGTTATGGGAAAATCTTTGCTGTAGCGGAAAGTATAAAGTTTGGCCGGGCGCTCAACGTATACAACTTCATCGTCGGAAATAACCGTTTGCCCTTTAACGTCCCAGTTTACCACGCGGAAACCTCTATAAATAAGGCCTTGGTCGTACATGCGCTTAAAGGCCGTGCGCACCGCAAGATTGCGTTTGTCATCAAAAGTATAAGCTTCACGGCTCCAGTCCACCGAGGCTCCCATGCTGCGAACCTGTTTAACTATGGTGTCGTGGCTAGTTTGGGCAAACTCTTTAACTTTGCTTACGAATTCTTCGCGGCTAAAATCCGTTTTGCGCTTGCCTTCTTCTTTTTCTATAAGTTTTGCAACTTTTGATTCAGTCGCAATAGGCGCGTGGTCTGTTCCCGGCAGCCACAGGGCTTTTTTTCCTAGCATGCGCTCGTATCTTATCATAATATCTTGGATTGTATCCTCGAAAGCATGGCCCATATGCAAAGTTCCCGTAACATTCGGCGGGGGCAGGGAAATTGTAAAAGGCTCGCGAGTTTCGGCATTGGGCAAATTGTCCGGATTAAAAAATCCGCTTTCCAGCCACTGTGAATAAATTTTTTCTTCCACTTTGCTGTGGTCGTAGGTTTTTTCAAGTTCAATCATAGAATTTAAGTTTCCAACAAAGATTGTTTAATAAATTGATTAAGTTGTCTTTTGGAATTTTCCAAACTACCGTCGTTGTTTAATATTAAATCAATGTGCTTTAACGGCTCGTAATACTTTTTGTGGAGCTTATGCATATTAAACGGATGTTTTATCATATGCCCTTTGCGCGGTTTTTGCAGGCGTATTTTTACGGCCTTATCGCTTGTTTTTACTTGAATTATTAAATATTTACCAAATAGTTCTTTTGCTTTTTGCAAAAGTTTAAAACGGTGCAAAGCGGTGTGCAAGGTATCGTCAATGACAATGTGTCGGTGTTGCTTCAGTTTGCTCAACTCGGTTGTCATTTGATCATACATTTTGGCTCTGGTTTTGTCGGAAAAAGGTACACCGTGTTCAATGTTGAAATCAAATTTAGGGTCGTGTACAAAAATATCTTTTTTTACCTTGTCGGAATCAAAGTAGAATATTTTAAACTCTTTTGACAAGTATTTTGCCAGAGTGGTTTTACCGTTTCCGGTAAATCCGCAAATAAAAATAACCATAATAAATTATTAAAAACAAAAACACCGCAAAATTACGGTGTTGAGAGCCCTCACGGGCGTTACCATCTCAAATTTTTCGCCGGAGGCGAACCCGCCTGCGCGGGACTTAATTAAGTGCTGTTACGGGCAATCCCGATCGGGTCTATTTTTCATCAAATGATGAAGTTCTTCCGATGCTTTTGGTTTTGGTGACAGCCAAAACATAAGCTTATGTATAGTATAAAGTTAAAAGTTAAAAGTGTAAAGTTCAGAGAGAGAGGTTGGAATCGGGCTTAATTTGATTATATTTCTTTGGTTTAAAGCCGTTATACAGCATAAAAGCCGCGGCCAGGCCGATCATTTCCGCGTTGTCGGTTCTTAGCCCCTTCTCGGGAACAAAGAAGTTTACTTTCAACTTTTTACTTTCAACTTTTAACTTTTCGCGGAGCGAATTGTTGGCTGAAACTCCTCCGGAAAGGGAAACGGACTTTGCTCCGAATTCTTTTACCGCCCGCATTGTTTTTGTAACAAGAACATCAACGGCGGCATTTTGAAATCCCGCGCATATATTAGCTTGTAGCTGGTAGTTGGTAGCTGGCAGTTTTTGGTTTTGCAGGTAATAGAGAACGGCAGTTTTCAGGCCGGAAAAGGAAAAATTATAATTTTTGGAATTTATCATGGGCCTGGGAAAATCCACCGGATTTTCGGACTGTTCAGCCAGTCTGGAAACTTCCGGCCCGCCCGGGTAGGGGAGCTTAAGCAATTTGGCAACCTTATCAAAAGCCTCCCCGGCCGCGTCGTCCACTGTCTCACCGAGTACTTTGTAATTTTTTATATCTTCCATTAGCACTATCATGGTATGACCACCGCTAACAATCAGAGAAATCATCGGGAAGAGACTTTCAACTTTCAACTTCCTACTTTCCACTTGTTTTAGCGGCGAATAAAGGTGCCCCAGCATATGGTTAACCGGAATTATTGGTTTATTTGTTGTCATGGCCAGAGCTTTGGCAAATTCCACGCCAACAATTAAAGATGGCATAAGGCCCGGTCCCGCGGTAACCGCAATGTAATCAAGATCAGTAAGTGACAAGTTACAAGTGACAAGTGCGTGTTTTACCACCGGTAAAATATTTTTGATATGAGCTCTCGCGGCAATTTCCGGCACCACTCCGCCCATTTTGCTGTGCAGCTTAATTTGCGAGTTAATAACGGAAGAGAGGGTTTTTATTTGTGGAAAAGGTTTTTTATCAGCCACGGTCAAGACCGCGGCAGCTGTTTCATCGCAGGACGTTTCAATAGCGAGAATTGTTTTAATGTTTTTGGTCATTGTCTTTTTTAGGGAGTGAAAAATAAATTGATAGTACTGTTGCTAAAAGAAGAATAATTATTCCAAGAGCCTTAATTCCGCCCGCTACTTCATTTGTATTATGCAGTTGGCCCAGATAAATCAAGAGCCAATTCCAGTCGTGAACCACATTGTCCCCGCCAAGCAGGGGAAGCTGCATTTTTACGGCATCGCCGGCGTAAACGGAAACATTCAGAAAGTTTTGTCCCAGCCAGAACAGGGTTAAGGATGCGGAATATTTTTGGCCTTGGATATAGAAATAAACAACAAACATCAGAGGTACCAGAATTTGAGTCAAGGAGCCGCCCAAAACGTGCATAAATTCGCCAAACGGCCAGAATATCCAATGTCCGGCTTCATGGATAATTAAATTTACATTGTCAATAAAGTGCCAGTCTGCGGGGGTTGTTGCATAATAGAAAAAGTAGCCGGCTGCCAAGAGAGCAACAATAATTTTTATCCAAGCTTTATTTGTCATTGGTTTTGTACAAAATATTCATATCCGGTTGCTGTGCTTCTGATGCTTTTTGAATTGTCCGGCGAAAGAGTGCTATTGCCGGTTTGGGATTTATGAAGCTTAACAACTGCACGTTTTTGAATCAAATCAATTTTTATTTTTATATTAGGCACGGCGTGGTCAACCTTGGCCGCATACTTGCCGTGTCTTCTCCGCGTTTTAATTTGTTCAAAGTTATTTCTTAAAGCAGGCGGTGCGCCAAAAGCCAGAAAGGGGATGTGGTTTTTTTTGGCAATACCGCGTGAAATCTTCCCCATGGCAATATGGTCCAAATGCCCGGATATGCCGTCGGGACCAAAGCTCACAATGTAATCGGGAACAATTTTTTTTGTCAAAACCTGTAATTTTTGGGAAATAGCGTGAATATTTTTATTTACTTGAGTATCGGGGAAGCCCAAGCCGAACAGCCCGTCTGTTTTTAAAAACTTTGCCACCGCTGTAAGTTCGCGCTTTCTTATTTGCTTTAGCTCCCGTTTAGTGGCCGGTTTTTTCATATGCGATTTGCCTTTTTCCCCAAAAGTTGCGCAAACTATGTAATTTTTTCCTCCTGCCTGCCGGTTTTTGTAAATAGTGCCCGCAGCCAAAAAGCTTTCATCATCCGGATGAGCCACGGCAAACAGCAGTTTTTTTCCTAAAAAAGATTTCATATAAGTATAATCATAACAAAAAAATCAACATTCGGCGATATGCCGTTAAAAACAAAAAACGCCCTTTTAGAGGCGTCTTTTAACGTATTTCAGGGTTGGCTGTGATTAGGGTAGTCCATTATTGGCGGCATTTGATCATCTTCCATGGGAGGGGGAAGTTGGTCCAATTTGCGTATGCTGTCCGCTTTTATGATGGCGCCTTCTTTTTTTCCCAAAATAAGAATCGTATTTCCGGTAAAAAGTTTTTCCGGTGGAACTTGGGTTTGAGGCGAAACAATAACCTCCACCTCTCCGGCTTTGGGATCAAATATTTTGTAGCCGGTGTCAGTGATTTTATTGATTACTCCAAAAATCAGGTTATCCGGACGCTTGTTGAACTGCCGGTAGAAAGGGCCCGCGAAAGGCAGGTGGTTTTCACTTGGCAGCAGTTTTTGGTGAAGCGATGAATACCCCAAAGAAATTCCCCCGGCTATAACTATAATGAGTATCCCCAAAACGGAATAAAGCAGAGGGGAGCCGTAAACAAAAGAATATCGTTTAATCATAATTTGCAGGAGAAACACAAATATTATTGAAAGAATAATAAGTATCCACGGCAAAGAGGCAAAAAACAGACCCAGGCCCATAAGACCGAAACCGGGTTCAAATAGCACTCCTGTTTCCCGCAAAATGAAAACTATGAAACTGGCTAAATAAAGCAGCGACAAAGCTATTAGCAAAACTCCAACCGTTAAAAGAGCGGTGGAGGTAACATATTTCCATTTGGAACGCATTTTTATTTGGCCGCTTTCAATGGCGGACAAAACGTTTTGGCGCATGGAATCAATTTTTGGTTTTTCATCGTTCATAGCTTATGTTCTGAAGATTGATAAATTATTTGCAGTTTTTCTTTGGCCCGCTTAATGCGAATGCCGACAGTGGAAGTGGGGATGTGCATAATTTCCGAAATGGTTTTGTAGTCCAAATCTTCGTAAAAATAGAGTACCAGCGGTTCGCGATATTTGGCATCAAGTTTATCCAAACAGCTGTCCACTAATTTTTTTAATTCCTCATTTTTTAAATTATCGTCCGCCTTGTCTTTGGCAATAAGGTGGGGGATTAAAGTGTCCGGGTCAAAAAAGGAGATTGGCTCGCGTCCGGTTTTTTTAATTGCGTTTATAAATTCGTTGTGGGCAATGCGGTAAATCCACGGAGAAAATTTTTGGCCGGTATCAAAGCTTTGAATATTTTTATAAGCCTTTATAAAAACCTCTTGGACCAAATCTTTGGCATCCTCAGGGCCGGTAATGAATTTTCTGGCATACCTTAGAAGTTTTTGTTCATAGCGCTCAACTAACAAGCCAAACCCTTCGAATTGGCCTTTTTGCACGCTTTTGGCTATTTCTTCATCTGTTTGCGGTAACATCTTACTTAATTATACAGCAAAACTTGTTTTTTATTTCATTTATCGGGACTTATAAAAAAGATTAAAATT
>CAIWKW010000175.1 GCA_903913365.1 Candidatus Doudnabacteria bacterium
GGACGATTAGCTCAGTTGGTTAGAGCGTACGATTCACATTCGTAAGGTCACTGGTTCGAACCCAGTATCGTCCACAATAAACATCAGTCATTATCCAAGCCTTCATAGCTCAATGGATAGAGCAAATCCGTCCTAAGGATGAGATGTAGGTTCGATTCCTGCCGAGGGCACCATAAAATTAAGACAAAAACATATGATTGAGCCTGAATTAAATACATATTTAAAGGATATTAACCAGCATTTGGACGAAATGAAGGCAAAAAAGGGGCCTGGCATTTGGCGCTCCTTTTTTAATGGGGTGTTTAGTGCTCTAGGGTATGTGGTAGGACTTGCTTTGGTTGTCGTTGTCCTTAGTTGGATTCTAGCCAGGATGGGATTATTGCAAGCTTTTGAGCAGCAAGTTGGTAATTTTACAAGTTTAGTTGATTCCGCAAAAAAATTAATTCCGGATGACCAGCCAAATACCAATTCGAAACAGGGGTCGAGTACAGGCGGAACATTGGTAACTTTACCGGACGGCAGGCAAATTAAAGTTCTGCTACCGCAACAATAGGGATCTTGAATTTAATGTTTGCCGATAGTAGATAATTTTTTGAGAAAGTCAATTTAGTTTTTTGCATTTAACTCAAGTGGGTTGATAAATTGGTGAATATGGTGTAAAATAGTTAAGCGTTTTGGGCCCTTAGCTCATTTGGTAGAGCGCTTCCATGGCATGGAAGAGGCGACCGGTTCGAATCCGGTAGGGTCCACCATAAAATTACTTAGCGCCTTATGGGCGCTCTAATTTTATGAAATAAGTTATAATAATAATGAAGTGAATAACGGGATGTAGTATACCGGTAGTACACACGCTTCGGGTGCGTGGAGACTGGGTTCGATTCCCAGCATCCCGACCATTCGACTCGCCTTAATAAATTAAGGCTCGCTCATGGTCTTCGGCCAAACTTCGACAATAGAAGTGGTAATTTAGCCGAGTTGAATGTTCTGAGTTAATTGAAAGAGTGTTTATTTAGGTAAGCCCCGCAAAAAGCGGGGTTTTATCTTAAGTGCTCTAATGATATGATATAGCTATGAATAATCAGTTGGTCATAAATAATAATTTAATAGCTTATAGTGATTTTGGAATAGGGGAGAATGCTGTAATTTTTTTGCATGGCTGGAGATCGAATAAAGAGGTGTGGCAACAAGTAACTGATAAGCTTATAAGCTTATCAGCATATAAACTTTACACAGTTGACCTGCCGGGCTTTGGAAAATCTCAGACTCCTGAAATACCGATGACAGTCGGGGATTATGCGGAAGTTGTAAAAGGATTTATTGAAAAATTGGAATTGAAAAATGTAATTATAGTGGGACATTCGTTTGGCGGAAGAATTGGCATTAAACTGGCCGCTAAATATCCATCGCTGATTAAAAAACTGGTTTTGGTTGACGCGGCCGGGTTTGCCATGGATAGTTCAAAAAAAATAACAATGAATTTTGCGGCAAAAATTGCAAAGCCATTTTTTAAGCCAAAATTTATGCAAGGTTTAAGAAAGAGCATTTACAAGCAAATTGGCGCGGAAGATTATGTGGCTACGCCAAATCTCCAAAAAACTTTTGTAAATATTACCGGTGAAGACTTAACTGAAGATTTAAAAAAAATAATTTGTCCCACTTTAATTATCACTGGAGAAGACGATAAAGAGACCCCGGTGGAATTTGGCAAAAGAATGCAGTCCTTAATCCATAATTCTAGATTCATAATTCTAGCTAACGCCGGCCATTTCAGTTTTTTGGATCAGTCTGATGAATTTTTGCGGGTGATAGAAAATTTTACTAAGCAATAAACTAATGAACCCATTATCAATAATCAAATATCAACTTTACCTTCTTCAGTTGGAAAACTACGAACTAGGCAGATACTTTAAATTGCTTTGGCAAAAGGGCTCATGGCCGAAAGGGGAGCAACGCAAAGAATTGGTCTGGACGAAGAAGGCCGTGGGTATTTTAACTATTGCGACAGTGCTTCATTTACTTTTGGGAATTGCTTTGTTTTTTTGGGCGGCCAAGGCCAGCCCCTACA
>CAIWKW010000176.1 GCA_903913365.1 Candidatus Doudnabacteria bacterium
ATTTCGTCCTTTACCATGCTCAAAATGTCCTGCTTTAAATCAATTTCTTTGCTTTCCGGAGTTCCTGCCAAATATCCTCTACGTTTTTTGTAAATAACATTGCGCTGATGGTTTAAAACGTCATCAAATTCAAGAACGCTTTTTCTGGTGTCAAAGTTAAGGCCTTCAATCTTTTTTTGCGCCTGTTCAATGCTCTTGCTGACCATGCCGGCTTCTATGGGTTGATCGTCGGGAAGGCCCAGCTTGGTCATAAGACCCTTCATTCTTTCCCCGCCGAAAAGGCGCATAAGGTCGTCTTCCATGCTGACAAAAAATTGAGAGGAACCAGGGTCGCCTTGGCGTCCGCTGCGCCCGCGAAGCTGGTTGTCTATACGGCGCGATTCATGGCGCTCTGTGCCCAAAATATGAAGTCCTCCGGCCTCTAGTACTGCCTTGGCTTCTTCCGGATCTGTTGGGTTTCCCCCAAGTAAAATGTCCACCCCGCGTCCGGCAATGTTGGTGGCTAAAGTAATTTGCTTAAAACGCCCGGCTTGGGAAACTATATGCGCTTCACGCTCATGATTTTTGGCGTTTAAAATTTCAAACTGCAAACCTTCTTTTTTCAGTTCTTCCGCCAGCATTTCATTTTTAGCAATACTTACAGTTCCAATCAAAATTGGCTGGCCTTTTTTATGCCTGGCTTTTACTTCCGCGGCAATGGCTTTAAATTTTGCTTCCTCTGTTTTATAAATTACGTCGGACAAATCTTCCCTGACCATTGGTTTGTTGGTTGGAATTTGTTCTACAGTCAACTGGTAAATTTTGAAGAATTCTTCTTCTTCGGTTTTGGCGGTTCCTGTCATACCGGAAAGTTTTTTGTACAAACGAAAAAGATTTTGGAAAGTGATGGTTGCCAAAGTTTTGCTTTCCTGCTGAATTTTTACGTTTTCTTTGGCTTCAATTGCCTGGTGCAGGCCTTCTGAGTATCTGCGTCCGAACATAAGCCGTCCGGTAAATTCGTCCACAATAATAATTTCACCCTCGCGCACCACATAGTCGCGGTCTTTTTGAAATAAAGTTCTGGCGCGCAAAGCCTGCTCAATATGGTGGATGGTGGTTACGCCCTTACTGGTGTCATAAATATTTGGCACTTTTAAAAACTTTTCAATTTTATTTATACCGTCATCGCTCAAGCTGGCGGCTTTGTGCTTTTCGTCAACCGAATAATCTGTCTTCGCATCAAGGCGGTCAACCAAACGGGCAAAATCAACATACCTGCTGGTTGGTTCGCTGTCCGGCATGCTAATAATGAGCGGGGTGCGGGCTTCATCAATCAAGATGGAGTCTACTTCGTCCACAATGGCGTAAAACAAATCACGCTGGGTAATTTGATTAACATTCTGCACCATGTTGTCGCGCAAATAATCAAACCCGTATTCGTTGTTGGTTCCGTAAGTAATATCGGCCGCATAGGCTTCCCTTCGGTTAACCGGGCGCATATGTTTAACATCCAAAACCAAACCTTGTGTCTCGCCTTCCAGTTTGTCTATTTCTTCCTGCTCAGGCTTGTATTCCGGATCGTACATAAAAGAGGCCTCATGCTGAATGGAAGCCACGCTCAGACCCAAATAATGATAAACAGGACCCATTAAGCTGGCCTGCCACCTGGCCAAATAGTCGTTTACAGTAACCAAATGCGCGCCTTTGCCGGCCAATGCATAAAGAGCCAGCGGCAAAGTAGCGGTCAAAGTTTTTCCTTCACCGGTTTTCATTTCCGCAATCTTGCCTTCAGCCAAAACAAACCCGCCCACTATTTGCATATCGTAATGGAATTGGCCAATCTTTCTGTGCGAAGCTTCCCTGGCCAAGGCAAAAACTCTCGGAGCTATTTCTTTTAAGTACTCCAAAACTTTGTCTACATTTTCCAGTTCCGCAATCTTTAGTCTAAAATCTTTAATCTCGCTCTTAATTTGCTCTTCGGAAAGCCTCTTAACTTCTTCCGCATAAGAATTAACCTCAGCGAGCTTGCCGGAATATTTCTCAACCGGGCTGCTTTCTCCGCCGAATAATTTGGATATAAATGACATAAATATGAATGAATCCCGCGTCTTTACTGTTAAACAATGCTTAAATTATAACAAATAAAACGCATTTAGAAAAGGCGTGAAGTCAAAGGGAATCTTTGGCAACAAACGCAATTGTTTTGGTTAAAAGTCCGCAAAAAGATACTAAAAAAATAGTTTTAATTGCCAAAGATTCCCTTTACTCCATTTATTTTGTAATCAATCAAAATTACTCCAACCACCTCCCCCTGCTTCGCAGGGTACTCCTCCTTTTTAAGGAGGAGATGCTCCGCAAATTATCCTAACTAACTGCGGAGCTGCAGTATTCCCCTCCTGTAAAGGAGGGGTGGCTCGCGAAGCGAGACGGGGTGGTTGGAGTAATTCATTCTAATTTAAAACGCCCCGATTTCCGGAGCGTTTTTTAAAGTTAAATCATTTTTGCGCGTCTTCTTCTTTCGCTGACTTTCTTGTCCTTTTTTCGGGTAAGCTGTTCGCGTATTTTTGGAATCACCAGGTCTATTGAGGCATAAATATCCCTGCCCCTTGCTTCCGCATAATGCCCTTGCGGCTGAATTCTCATTTCCGCCCGGAACAGAGATTGATTTTTTTGCTTCTTATCAACCTCAATCTCAAAATATATTTTATCTTCGGTGCGAAAAAAATCTTCCAAGGTTGAAACCTTGTCTTCAATATATTCTTTAATAGACGGCGTAAGCGTGGTGTTAGTGGCTTTTATGTTTATGCTCATAGAATAATAGTGGTTAGTGATTAGTGGGTAGCGATTAGATAAATTATAACACAGTTTTAATTGTTTCCGGATTAAACCCGATTAACTCCGGTTCAATTTTAAGCTTTATGCCGGTTTTGGCTTTAACCGCGCTTAAAACTTTGTCTGCTAAATCTATTACGTCTTGCGCTGTTGCTGCTGCTGATTGATTAATGATTACCAAAGGCTGATTTTCGTTTATTGCCGCTCCTCCGCTTTGCAAACCTTTTAGACCGCAAATATCTATAAGGAAAGCCGCGGGAACTTTGATTACTCCGTTTTCCTCAAACTTCCTTTTTTCCAAAAGATCGGCGGTCTCGGCGCTAAATTCCTCAGCCAACTTATTTTTTAATTCTGCAAACTGATTGCTTTCCAAAACCGGATTCTTAAAAAATGATCCTGCATTGCCGTTTTTGGCTTCTACCGGAAAAGGAAACTTTTTGTCCCGGATCTCGGTTATGGCCAGGCGAATTTCCGCCAGCGATGTTTTTTGTCCGGCAAACCTTAGCTTTAAATCCCTATAACTTAAATTCGACTCGCCGTTTTTAGAAAGCCTGAGTACGATATCAAAAATTATATAAACGCCTTTTTTCTCGGAGTTAAAAATACTTTTTCTGTAACCAAAACCGCAATCTTCATTTTTTAATAACAGCGTTTCGTGATTGTCTTTATTAAACACCTCCACAGACTCAATTACCTTGCCGGCTTCCTGACCGTAAGCGCCAACGTTTTGCACGGCTATGGCTCCGGTTCTTCCGGGAATATGCGACAGATTTTCAATTCCCCATAAGTTATTGGCCACCGCAAAGGCAACAACATTGTCCCAAATTTCTCCCGACGCCACTTTAAGCAAAACTTGATTTTCATCTTGGCTTAAAACTTCAATACCGCTGCTTACAACATTAATAACCAAACCGCCAAAACCCTCATCGCTAATTAACACATTGCTTCCGCCGCCGAGGACAAAAGTTTTCAGATTATTTTTTTCTGCAAACTCGTAAGCCTCCAAAGCGTCCGCTTGATTCTCCACAACATAAAAATACCTGGCCGGTCCGCCAATTTTAAATGTTGTATATGGAGCAAGAATTATATTTTCTTGGATTTGCATTCAGTTATAAAATTTCTTTTAGTTCATAAGCCAAACGGTTAAAACTGCCTACGGCCATTACCACTATAACGTCTCCCTGCTTCGCTTCTTTCTTTATTATCTCAAGCGCTTGTTCTTTACTTTTAACTTGCCTAATTGAATTATGAATATTGAATTTTGAATTGTGATCCAGTATTGCGCTAACAACTTCTTCAGATTTTATGGTGGCATCGGATATTTTTTCGCGCGCCGGGTAAATATCGGCAATTAGAACTTCGTCGGCATCATCAAAACTTTTAACCAATTCGGGCAGCGTTGCCTTTGTTCGGCTAAAGGTGTGTGGTTCAAATACCGCCCACAGTTTCCCGGTCGGCTGTTCCTCATCAACCAAAAGGCGGCTGCCAAAAAACCTTAAACGTGCGGCGTCCAAAGTTTCTTTTACCTCCGTCGGATGATGAGCGTAGTCGTCCACAATAGTAATGCCGTTTTTTATCCCAACAACTTCAAAGCGGCGCTTTGTGCCTTTGTAGCTTAAAACATCCAGCACCAAATTTTCCCTGGAAAAACCCAAGGTTCTTAAAGTTGCAATTGCCGCCAGGGCATTATAAACGTTAATTCTCCCCGGCAACTGAATTTGGTAATCTTCGGTCGTTTCCAAAAGTTTTTCCAGCATTTCCGCGGAAAATTTGTTCACAATTTTAATTTCCGTAAACTCCGGTCCGTAATTTATTGAGTCAACTTTAAAATCCGCCGGATTATCTACGCCAAAACTAACGCTGGATATATTTGATTTATGAACCAGCTTCGGCAAAACGGGGTCGTCCGCATTATACACAATCAGGCCGTCCTCGGGCATATTTTCAATCAGCAGTTCAAATTCTTTTTCCAGCTCTTCCAAAGAGGCGTACAAGTCCGGATGATCAAATTCCAAATTCGTTAAAACCAAAACGTCGGCTTTGTAATACTGAAACTTTGGCGTAGGGTCGTCAAACTCTTCCTTATATTCGTCTCCCTCAAAAATAAAATAATGCCCGTCGCCGGTATAAAAATTGCTTTGATAGTTTTGCAAAACCGCGCCTGTCATAAAGGAACTGTTGTCCAAATTTTTTACCAAATGGCCGAGCATGCCCGAAGTAGTTGATTTGCCGTGGGTTCCGGCCACCACCATGCGCAAAGTATTTTTGCTCAATTCATAAAGCAATTCCGCAAAACCAATATGCGGAAGATTATTGTCGTAAATATATTTTACTTCCGGATTATTTGTGCTTTCGCCTGCGGAAAGAACAAATAAATCGGCCTTTGTGTTTTTAAGGTTGGTTTCGCTGTAGCCCTGAAAGTATTTAATTTTGCCTTTTTCCAGTACGTCTTTTGCCGGAGAGTAAAGTTCTTTGCTGTCGCTGCCCAAAACCTCATAGCCAAAATTCTTGGCAATGTTTGCGGCCGCGGACATGGCTATTCCGCCAATGCCCACAAAATAAAGCACGGCCGAATCTTTTGAAAGTATATCTTCCAATTCTTGTTTGTCTATGCTCATATGCTTAGTTCTTTTACTTTTTCCTGCTTTAAAGTTTTTACCTTAATTAGTTCGTTAATTTTAGCCAAATTTTCCTGTCCGCATTTTCTGCCGGACTCATAAAAGAATTGCAATTTTTCAGGGCTGAATTTTGACTGTTTAAGCCTCGGGATAGCGGGAACAATTACAAAATCGCATTCTTCTTCCAACTCGGAGCTGTTTTTATTGGCCAAAATTGCCAAGTCCAGGCTTTTGCCGAGGACGGAAAATAAATTGGGATTTTTTATGGCGTCTTCGTCATCAAATTTAATCAATAAGCTGCCTACCAAACTTTCAATCTCGTCAATGAATAAAATTTTTCTTAAATAATTTAAAATTTTCTTTGCCGTCATTTGTCCGCCGGTAAAAATATGCTCCGTACCGCGCATGTTAATACCCACGCTGATATCCATATTGGCCTGTTTTAAAACGTACCCGGGAAACATGCACAAAATACCGCCGTCAACCAGCGTTTTGCCTCCCCAGCGAACCGGCTCGCAAATACCCGGAAGCGTGCAGGAAATTCTGGCCGCCCTGGCTATATCGCCCATGCTCAGCAAAACTTTTTCACCGGTGTCAATATTTGTTGTGACAAAGCCCATAAGCGGGCGAACTTCTTCAAAATTTTGGCCTTTGGTAAATTCCCGAATTTTTTCTTCCAATAAATCTATGCTGTACAAGCCTCCCCCGCTGACACCTTTGGTAAAATAATTTCCCAAACTGTCTTTGGTTAAACCAAGCAGCTCCTTTTTAAGTTCCGGCAGGGTTCCACAAGCGTAGGCTGCGGCCACCAAGGATCCGCCGCTGCAGGCGGAAATATAATCTACTTTTATATCGGCTTCCGACAGAACTTCCAAAAAACCGACGTAAAACGTGGTCCTGTTTCCGCTGCCGCTTAAAGCTAAACCAAGTGTTGGCCTTTGCTGATTTTCCATTTTTTAATAATGCTCCAGGGCTAATTTTTCAATAATTTCCGCAATTTTCTCGTTGGCATTTTTTGGCATAATTTCGTAAATATTTTCTTTTATCTCATTTTGCGCTCCTGCGGCAAAAAGCAATTTCCGAATCAGCTCAACAAGGTTTCCTTTGGTTGCCAATTTTTGGCTCATTACTATTGCCGCATTGCTGTAAGCCAGAAATTGTGCGTTAACTTCCTGAGGACTGTTAGGCAAGGGAATAATTATACTTAATTTTTTTAAGAAGGAAAGTTCGGTTATGGTGGAAAGGCCGGCTCTGGACAAAACCATATCGGCCGCGGCATAAGCATTGGCCATATCGTCTATAAATTCGTAACTGTGATAATGTTCCTGATTTAAAAACTTAAATTTTCCGCGGCCCGTGGCGTGAATAATTTGCACGGTTTTGGTTAAAACCGGCAAACAATCCCAAATTAATTTATTTATAAACTCCGCGCCGGTGCCCCCGCCCAAAACCAAAAGCGTAGGAAAGTCTTTTTTTAAATTAAATTCTTTTACAGCTTCTTCTTTTGAGCCATGCCTTAAACTGTTCCTAAAAGGATTGCCTGTTAAGACAATTTTATCAGAATTCTTCTTTTTATAAAAGATGCCTAAATTTGAATAAAATGAGCTTAGCGTTACTTCGAATGAGACCGTAATTTTAGTTGCGGCAAACTGGGAAATTTTATTGGCCAAATTAGGAATTACATCGGGTTGGTGCAGCACAACCGGCACGCCGGAAAATTTTGCAGCCCAAACCAAAGGCACCTGAACAAAGCTTCCCGTGGCAAAAACGCAATCCGGTTTAAATTTTTTTAAAATTTTAAACGACTGGAAAAATCCCGCCAAAATGTAAAACGGTTCAACAAAATTTTTAAAGGAAAAA
>CAIWKW010000177.1 GCA_903913365.1 Candidatus Doudnabacteria bacterium
CAAATCATAATGGTTACCGAACCTTTGGATTTGGAAAATTTAATGGGAGAGCTAAACAAATAACCCATCTGCTGTCCCATAAACAAATGCCACTGCGATACTTCCATGTATCGAAGTGAAGTATAATATTTTAAAGGCCGACGTTCTAAATTAACCAAATTATAAAATATGATAAAAGGAAATTTTCTTGGAGCAGCGATTGTTGCAATTATTTACACAGTCTACATTGCATGGCATCCCCTTCCAACACGCCTGCAAACAGCACTGGTATTAGTGGTTCTTAATGCTTTAACCATTGTGCTAATGTCTTTTGCATTCAAAGGAATTTAGTACTGCCCGCACATCCGCACTGTGATACGTCCACGTATCGCAGTGAAGCACCGCCACTGCTTTAAGCCCAAATACCCCAAGCAAATGCTCGGGGTATTTTAAATTCCATAAAAATCCACTTACAAAAGACACCTTCATTCTTGCTTTTTGTTTTATTTATAGACAATAAGGTGTACAATTAAAACATTTATTAAAAATTACTTATGAAAAAAATATTACTCTTGCTTTCAGCTACCGTTCTTCTGGCCGCCGGCTGCGGCTCTTCCGTTAAACCAACGCCTTCACCCGCTGCCAGTCAGCCAAATACACAAGCTACCCCGGCAATTACCCAAACAACCCAAGATGTTCGCGGGCCTGCCGCCACAGCTCCAGCCGATGGGGCCAAAACTCCCGGCATAGCACCAAACCCGCCCGCCAACTCAAAGCTATATACCAATTCCACTTTAAATTTTCAAGTAGAGGTCCCAAACGAATATAAGTATAAGGAAATGGAACCCCTGGCTAAAATGGGAGGCGCCATAATTTTCGGCATAACGGACCCCAACAATAAGTATAATAAAGCTGGCTTTTCAAACTATCAATTTCAAATAGGGGTTTACGAACAGCCCTATTCCTCCTCTGACCATAAAATTTATACCAATATTTCGGATTTTGTAAACGCTTACTTTACCACCTACGGCGGAATGTCAGCCATACCTTCTTACTTAACACTCACCAAAACATCCTTTGCCGAAAATCCGGCTGTAATAATAACCGGTAATTCGGCGTTGCCAACACCAGCGGAAATGGTCGGATTCCAAGATATTTTTATAATGTACAACGGCTTAATATACGAGATAAACTATAACCCTGCCGGTTCAACATTATATAGCCAGGTGCTTTCGAGCTTTAAATTCACAAAATAAACAAATAATCCCCCAAACTATAAAATACCCCAGCAAATGCTGGGGTATTTAAATCTGGCCAAACTCCAAAACTCGGCATATAATAAAAAAGTTATGCAATTTAAGGCTTTTGCAGCCAAAATTACAAAGCTCCGAGTTTAGTAAAATCAATTATATACTCAATCTCTTCATCTGATCATCACTTAATAAAAATCTAGGTCGCTCAAAGCTTTCCACCGACATTGTATTGCCCGGGTAGGAAATTACATAATTATGCTTTGAACCATCAAGGGGCACATCTTTACCATCGACTACAATTTGATTGGTAGCGGAAATCAAGTAACAGTTTGGGTGGTCTTGAAAGAACTTCTCCATCTCGATACTACGATAATCGAGTAACTCACGCATAAATATCAAGGTGCTTTCAGTATATTGCCCGGCAACTTTCTGAATCTTAGCCAGATCAACACCAACAGGAGTTAGTAGATTGGCTTCGTCTAGTCTCTCAAAATCAAAGTATTCTTTAACCTGAAACTCAAAAGGTACATGTTGCTTGGTTAGTTTTAATAATTTTGGATTGACGGGAACAACTTTAGATCCTGCCTCTACAACCATGACTGCCGTATCTACAGAGGTTACAGACTCCGGCAAAACTAGATTAAAATTATCCCCTATTTTGAACTTGGACTCTAGTCTTTTCAAAAAAATGGTTGTAATAAAAACTTCTTTCAGACTTTGACCACTAATCATTATGCGTCCATCTCGGACAGAAACTTGGTCATGAGCGTTTAAGCCAAAAATTGCTTCGGTTATTGCACGTCCATCTACTGGCACTGCAAAACCATTTAACCCTCTAAACTTATACGCCAAAGCCGATTTTATCAAATCTTCATAGATCGCTTGAGCATTCGTTGTAGAGCTTAATGTATATCCGTAAATAATTTTCCATGGAGTATTCATGGGATAATTTTAACACTTACGCAGAGTTTGTCATATTAACAAGTAGCAAAGGGATATGATCCATTTATATATGCGCGAAGGTGACCATTGTAACCAGAAAAAAAATCCCACTTCCGAGGGATTTTTAAATTTCATTACTTTTTTAGCTATCCCTTTTCCCATGCAACAACATATCTACTGCGTGTTCCTGACTTTTGGCTTGGGTTAGATTTTAGAAAAATAAAAAGGCGCGTCCGTCGTGAGGCGGGCGCGCCTTTAAGATAGGGCTACGAACGGTCATACTAAGGCCGTTTGTTTTTGAGATGGTTGGCACACAGTTCCGCTATCAACGCGCCGACGGTGCGTGAATTGCCGGTAACGATAGAAGATGACTGATTCGTTTCAATCATCACCATCCCGTAGAGCTGGCGGAGAAGGTCGGCGTTCGGCGGGAGCGAAGTATTATCACCGATATTGCTGACGTCAGCTTTCGCCAGTCTGGCGAGGGAGCCACGGACGGCCTTGGCTATTCGGACTTCGATATCCGTCTTGCACACTTCTTCCTCAGCCAAAAGCCAAATTTCCTCCGGCGTCTTGTTGGAATTTTCCGGACGGAGGGACACCATATAGGCATGCCCCTCAAGACGATGATGCCTCTTTCTTTCAGGGCTGAGCGAGTGGTAATATTCCGCCTCCTGAGCCCAGGTGTTAAAGCCTCTGCATTGTCCAGTTGCCATCATATCCTCTTATTTAGTTGTTTCGGCCTAGCATGACCGAGATGATGCCAGGTTCCGCTGGCACGGTTCAGTAATTAGGGAACATACTATATTACCCTAAGCTAAAAGAAAAATCAAGGACTTTATTCGAACTAATTTACAAAAAAAAATTCACACAAAAATAGACTGGAAGAGGTGTCCCCTCTTCCAGTCTATTTTTATGGTGTAATAAATATTTTAGCTATCCCTTTTCCCGTGCAGCAGCATATCTACCGCGTGTTCCATACTGCCGGCTTGGGTGATGACGCCGGCGTTTACGAAGTAGATTTCGTCCGCGCTTTTTTGAGCATTCAGCCTATAAGTTAGTAATTATTCATTATTTCTGTAGCGTCGTAGCCAAGTTCTTCGGCTTGTTTGAGCTTGGCTTTTAAAACCAGTTTCCAAATTTTTGATTGAAGAGTAATAAATTTTCCCGTTTTAGGACAAATTAGTTTATAATGCCCGCCTTTGCCTCCAGACACATCCAAAACAAAACCTGCCTTTTCAAAAGCTTTTGCAAGTCGCTTTTGGGAAATATCCGAAGGCAGGTTAGACGGAAGCATAAATTTTTTGGCTGGCGCCAACTGTTTGAGTTTGAGCAAGAGGCGGATTAAACACAATCAGACTTGAAATGCAGAATCGCGGTGGAACACTAAAGGCTGTAAATATGGCATCTTTTAGTTCACTCTCCAATTCTTGCATCGTCTCGCCTGTAGCAGAGATATGACCGCGCGGGTAGTCAACAGATTCGGCATAAAAATATTTTTGGCCATCCTCATCTATAAAACGAATGTCAAAATGCAAGCCACGATGACGAAGCTCAATTAATAAATCGTTAATTTTTTCCTGACCCTCTGCCGGGGTGGCCAAATAAGATTGTATTCGTTGAATTAAATAATTCATATATTTAGTGTTTATAACACACTATATTAGCACAAAAAATAATCCGCGTCCATGCCTTTTTGTTTCGAAAATAACCAATTTTATCTTACAAAATAATTATACCATATTTAAGACTGTCAACAAATCGCCCTTAACTATCCCTTTTTCCATGCAGGAGCATATCTACCGCGTGTTCCATACTGCCGGCTTGGGTGATGACGCCGGCGTTGACGAAGTAGATTTCGTCCGCGCTTTCTATGGTGTTTAGGCGGTGGGCAATTATTACGCGCGTGGTTGTGGCGGGAAGTTTTTTAAGAATGTCTTCAAGCAGCTCTTCGGTTACCGTGTCTATGTTAGCTGTGGCTTCGTCCAGAATTAATATTTCCGGCCTGCGCAGGACAGCGCGGATAAATGCTATCAATTGTTTTTGGCCAAGGCTAAGAGCGTCCCCGCTTCCGGCTATTGGCGTGTCCAGGCCTTTATCAAACCGCTCAAGAAGTTTTTCCAGGCCGTCATCTTTTATAACCTGCTCCAAATCTTCCTTGGAGTGTTTTTGGTATTCGTCGCTGCCGTACAAAATATTTTCCCTTACCGTGCCGCTAAACAGGAAAGGCTCCTGTAAAATAAACCCGATTTTTTTGGTGCGCTCGCTTTCTTCATAAGTGCGAATGTCACGGCCTGACAGAAAAACTGTGCCCTGGGTTGGATCGTAAAGGCGTGCCATTAAAGAAGCCGTGGTGGTTTTGCCGCCCCCGGTTGGGCCAACAAGGGCGTAAGTTTTTCCTTGCTCCAGTTTTAAATTAATGTGATGCAAAATTTCTTTGCCGTCCGGATATTTAAAATTAACATTTTCAAATTCCAAAACCGCGCCCGGCTTTTTTGCGGTCTCCCCTTTTTCAACAAGAAGGTCGGTATCCATAACCAATATTTCATGCACACGGTCCCAACTGGCTAAAGCCGCTTGGAAGTTCGCCCATAAAGCGGCCAGTTGCCTGAGCGGATTATAAAAATTATTTACGTAAGCTATAAAACTGATGAGGAGCCCGATGGTAAAACTGCCAATGGAAATAAGGTAAATGCCGTAAGCCAACAAAATTAACTGCCCCAGGTTGGAACATAACCCGTAAATTGGGGTAAAAATGTTGTTGGCCAAACCCGCGGTAATGGAAGCTGTATAATTTTGTTCGTTAACTTCCTGAAAACGCTTGTTAAAATAATCCCTGCGGTTAAAAGCGATTATCACTTTAAAATTGTTCAAGCTTTCCTGAATTTCCGAACTCATTCCGCCAAGAGTTTGCATGCTGACAAAATTTTTCTTTTTTACCCACGGCGAAATGGCCTGGGTAAATATCAAAAGAAGTACCGAGGGAGCCAAAGCGGCTGCACCCAAACGAATATTTAAACTAAGTAAAAAAACGGCAGCCCCGGCCATAAGGAACACACTGCCCACAAACTGAACCAAAGACTGGGAAAAGAATTGGTTAATGCGGTCGGTGTCGTTGTTAATTCTGGAAATTAAATCCCCGGCTTTGTTTTGGTTAAAGAACGCCACGGGAAGTTCCTGCAGTTTGGTAAACACACTCCCCCGCAAACGGTACAGCACCCTTTGCCCCACCCCGCCCATAAGCCAGGTTTGCATATAGCTGGTTACCAGGGCAAACAAATACATAATTAAAATATAGCCCGCGTAAAGCATTAAACCGTGGTAATTTTTAGCCGGCACAAACACGTTAATCACGTGCGCAATTAACAGCGGAGCAAACAGGTTAAGTGCCGCGTTAACCACTACGGCTCCAAGCGCCACAAACAGAATATTTTTTTCCGGCAATATTAAAGGCCAAAGCTTCTTTAATGCCTCGGCAATAGAAGTTTTTTGGGTGGATGCAGAATTTGTATTTAGAGTATAGTTCATAAATACTATTGACAAAAATGACATAAATGACAAAATTGAACAAAATTAAACTGCAGTGATATTTTTGTCATTTTTATTATTTTTTTAATTTTTGTCATTACTCATAGTTGCTCGTGCTTTTCTGAGATTCAAATATCTGTGCGTACTCCGGGGAAGAATGCAATAATGCTTCGTGCGTGCCCGTGGCAATAAGTTCGCCTTCCATAAGCAAAACAATTTGGTCGTAATGTTCAACCGAGGCAATTTTTTGCGTAACGGAAATTAAAGTTAAGCCCGGGTAATTCTTGGCAATGTTGTCCAAAATTTTGCGCTCGGTCTGGCCGTCCACGCGCGCTGTAAAATCATCAAGCAGTAAAATTTTCGGGTTCAGTGCCAAAGCCCTGGCCAGCATAACGCGCTGTTTTTGTCCGCCGGACAAACTGGCTCCGCGCTCGGAAACTATGGTATCCAGGCCCTGTGGCAAGGTGTGCAAAAAATCGTCCAGCTCGGCCGTGGCCACGGCCTTGTCCATATTGCCTTTGGAGGCCTCGGTGTTAAAACCGATATTTTCACGCAAACTCATATTAAAAATAATGCTGTCCTGAAACACAAAACCAACCTGCTTATGAAGCGATTCCCGGTTATAGTTATGAATGTTTTGGCCATCGTACTCAACACTTCCCGAGTCCGGCTCTATTAGGCCAATAAGCAAATACAAAAGCTGAGTTTTGCCCGCAGCTGTTGGTCCGATAATAGCGGTTTTACTGCCCGGAGTGAAACTCAAAGTAATATCTTTAAGCGCGGGCTTTTGGCCGTACTTTAAATTAATGTCTGTTACTGACACCTCTCCTTTTAAAGGAACATTCAGGGTACCGTTTTCCAATGGGTCGGGTGCATCCAGCACTTCATAAATGCGTCCGTAAGAAGCCTGGGCCTGGGCAATAATATTGCTCATAAAGCCGATTATCAAAATGGGGAAAATTAAAATAATTAAGTAGCTGTTAAAAGCCGCGTAATTGCCCAAGCTCATGGTTCCCTGAATAACAAAATGTCCGCCCAAAGTTAAAATGGCCAAAACCGCCAAATTGGTGGCAAAAGTAATTACCGGAATCATACTGGCAAACAGCTTTAAAATTTGCAGGCCCAAATCCCTTGCCTGCGAATTAACATCGTTAAATTTTGCGTCTTCGGGTCTCCTGGAGTTGAGCACGCGAATGAGCGCTGCGCCCAAAATGCTTTCGTTAATAACTTTGTTAAGCCGGTCTATAACTTCCCGGGTTTTTAAAAACAGCTGGCGCACTTTTTTTAACACAAAAAAGAACGTGCCGCCAATTATGGGAATAATGGCCAATACCACCAAAGCCAGCTTCCAGTTTAAAGAAAGCAGCAATACGGCGGCTCCCACAATAATAAACGCGGAAGAAACAATGTTAACCACTGCCTGGGCCACAAAAGTTTTAATGGAATCGGTGTCCGAGGTCAAGTTGGTTAAAAGTTTTGAGCCTGTGGTTTTTTCCACAAACGCGTAGCTGTGGCCGGAAATTTTTTGTGAAAGATTATTGCGCAAATCCCTGGCCACGCGTTCGGAAGCAATGGTTTGCACCACGCTCTGGAGATAAGTAAAAATAAAAATCAGAGCCGCGGCAATGCCAAACTCCCACAAAACACCGGAAAGCAAAACGCGGGATTTTAAGAAGCCGTCTATGCCGTGAGCAATAATTAAAGGCACCCACAAGGTAAGCCCGTTGCTAAGCAGGGCCAATACAATAAGCACGGCCAAAAGGCCGCGATACTTATTAAGCACCCCAAACAAGTTTGCCTGGGATGGTTTTTTTATCTCTTCATTATCCATAGGTTTGTTCATTATGGCACAGTTTGCTCATTGTTTAAAGGCCTAAACATAAAATCTAGCCCCTGGCAGCGGGGCTAGATTTTATTTAAATGAAAGTTTATCTCCAAACGCCCAAAATGGCCGCGCCAATCAATAAAGTTATCAGGCTGTTAAAAATTCCCAACCAGAACAAAGTCATTTTGCCTCCCCATAAAGAGTCGCCAAACTTTAGAGGGACAACAAACCCAATCCACACCCAAAAAGCCGTTAATAAGCCTCCGTGCAAATCGGTTTTACCAATGCCAATCATGAACATGGACAAAACATAAAACATAATTATGCTGGCAATAAACTGCCAAACGTAAGACATAACCATACCCTTTTTCATTTCCGCCTTTTTTTCCGGACTCCAGCTGTCCATGCCCACGGCACTCATATAAGTTTTACCGAACAGCGGACCGTACCAAATACTGCCAATCACCATGCTGGCAATTGCCGAAACCGCCACTGCCCAAATATTTACCTGCATCATATTTATCACCGCCTCTCTTTTTACACGCGATACGATTCTGCAAATTATAGTTATTTTGCATTGCCTTTTTTGTCATATAAGCCTATTAACTGCGCGGAGGTTAAAATGTGCCCGCTCATGGCTGTTTCCAATTGGTCTTTGGTTGAGCCGGAAGGCAGGCTTAACATTGAGTCCAGCGCATAAAGGTTAAAAAAGTAACGGTGCTCGCGGTCCGGCGGACAAGGGCCGGTGTAGCCGAGCTTACTGCTGCCGTTGTCCCCCTGCACGCCGGGAGGAATTTTGTTTTCACTCAGCATTGTGGTTGTGGCCGGCATATTAAACACCACCCAGTGCACAAACAAGCCGTTCGGGATTAAACTTTTTGGCACGTCAGGATCGTCCATAATTAAGGCCAGGGACTTGGCCTCTTTGGGCACACCCGAAAAAGCCAGCGGAATACTTAAACTTTTTCCGTCACAGGTATACTGCTCGGGTATAGTTTGATTATCGCCAAATACCGGGCTGGAAATTTGCATTTCCGTTAAAGTTGCCGCGGTGGAAGAAGATGGCGGCTGAATGTTTTGCAGATTCTCAACGCTCATATTTTGGGCCGGCTGGTTTTGTTGTTCGTGCCGGGCATAATATGCCCATGCGCCAAGCGCGACAATCACAACAATAACCGTTGGCCAAATAAATTTATTCATAAATTTAGGCGTTCTGTTAATTATTAGCGACGTAGGCGAGTCCGGCCACTTTGGCCTGGGCGAGCCACGTAGATTTATCTTTACGTGGCGGGCCGAGGAAGAGAGTTTCCGCCAGAGGCGGATCCACCTTTGGCGGAAATACAGGTTTAGCGCCACTGCCATGCTCAGAGGAATCTTTATCATTACTTATATTTTATAACATTATTAACTCGCAAACAATTTATTATCTCAAATAATTTAATAAACACTTTGCTTTTGCGGAATTTTCCAAACCCCAAGCCGCTTTAAAATTCTGCTCGCTTGGTATAAACTGATCTTAAGATTACTAAAAATTATATTTCATGAAAAATTACAGCCTGGCCAAAAAAACTATTGTAGGATTTATCCAGCTTACGGTCTTTATGGGAATCTTGTTGTTTGCCCCAGCCTGGACATTTAGCTTTTGGCAAGCCTGGGTTTACCTGTTTGTATTTTTCCTTTCTGCAGGACTGATTACCTGGTATTTGTGGAAAAAAGATTCTGCCCTTTTGGAGCGACGGGTAAATGCCGGGCCAACCGCGGAAAAAGAAAATAAACAAAAACTTATTCAGGCTTTTGCTTCAGCGGCATTTATCGGAATTTTTATTATCGCTTCTCTAAACCGCCGTTTTTCTTGGTCGCATATTCCCCTGCCTGCGGTTATTGCCGGGGATGTTTTGGCAGCACTTGGATTCTTAGCAATCTTTTTTGTTTTTAAGGAAAATACTTTTACCTCAGCGACCATTGAACTGGCGGAAAATCAAAAAGTAATTTCCACCGGGCCGTACGCCATAGTCCGCCATCCCATGTACTCGGGCGCGCTGATAATGCTTTTTGGCACACCGCTGGCTCTTGGGTCAGTATGGAGTTTTTTAATGTTTGTTCTAATGGCGCTGGGAATTATTTGGCGCCTTCTTGCCGAAGAAAAATTCCTTTCCCAAAATCTTTTCGGCTA
>CAIWKW010000178.1 GCA_903913365.1 Candidatus Doudnabacteria bacterium
AAAAATTTTCCTAATAATAAAAAAATAGAAGAATTGAATAAATCAAAAATTTATTTATTGAATTTAAAAAATTAAATTGAAGGAGATGTATATCCAAGTGAAAAATATAGATTTATTGATGAATGTTGCGGCCAAGCGGTGTCCGCGGTTACTCTTGAGTGTCTCAGAAGAAAAACTAAGTGCAACGCTTAAGTTGTTTGATTATATCATATCTCTCTAATTTTGTCAATAAAAAAATATGAATATTCCTTATAATTTGATATAATTTAAGATATCTAGTTGCTAATTAAGTTGATAAAAGGAGACAAATACCATGGAAATCGCAATATTTGGTTTGGGAAAAATGGGTATGCAAATTGCCCGAAGGTTAAAAAAGAACGGTTTTGAGGTTTTAGCTTACAACAGGTCGCCTGAGCCCAGGGAGGAAGTGGCCAAAGCCGGAGTTAAAACTTATGAAAAGGTTGAAGAATTGGCTAAAGACATGACCGGTTCACCCAGGGTTTTTTGGCTGATGCTTTTTGATAAAATAACGGGTGAATTTTTGGAAAATCAGCTTTTGCCGCATTTAAAGCCGGGGGATATTGTTATTGACGGTGGAAACAGTTTTTACAAGGAATCCATGAAGAGAGCGGAAATGTTAAAGGAAAAGGGCGTGATTTTTTACGATTGTGGAACCAGCGGAGGAGTGTGGGGCGAGGAAAACGGTTTTGCCTTAATGGTTGGCGGGCCAAAAGAACAGTGGAGTGTTGTTGAGCCAATTTTTAAAACTTTATCATCGGGCGAAAATTACGGATTGGTGGGTAAAAACGGCGCCGGACATTTTGTAAAAATGGTGCACAACGGCATTGAGTACGGCATGATGGAAGCCATTGGCGAAGGCTACGGAGTAATGAAGGCCTCTGGCTTGGATTTGGATTTGCTTGGCGTAACCAAAATTTATCAGAACGGATCCGTTGTGCGCAGCTGGCTGATAGACTTGGTTAAAAATATTTTGGAGAACGAGGACATAGACGGAACATCCGGAGAAATAAACATGATGGGTGAAGGGGAATGGACTGTAAACGCGGGCAAAGAATTGGGCGTTGACGTAAGAGTCCTGGAAGACGCGGTTAACGTGCGCAAGGAATCCAAAGACCCGAGTAACCAGGAAAAATATTCCAACAAAATTGTGGCGCTGCTCCGCAAGCAGTTTGGCGGCCACGGGGTCGCAAAAAGAAGTTAGAATTTAGAAGATAGAAGTTAGTATGGAGGCAGAAACAAAAAAATTACATCATTTACTCAACTATATGCTTGGCGCAAAGGCCATGAACTTGTTTTGTTTGGTTATAAACTCACTAAAAAATTTCCAAAAGAAGAACTTTTTGCTTTGGTGTCTCAAATCCGTAGAGCTTTAGTGTCTATAACTTCTAATATTGCCGAAGGGTTTGGTAGGAGATCCATTAGGGAAAAAGTCCAATTTTATTAAATTGCCGCTGGTTCTTTAACTGAAGTCCAGAATCAGCTTCTTATAGCAAGAGATTTGGGCTATATAACAAACGACGATTTTAAAAAAGCTGCAGCTTTGAGCGTTGAAGTCGCAAAATTAATAAATAGCTTAATAAGCAAATCAAAACTATCTTCTAACTATTAACTTCTAGCTTCTTGAATGCATAAAGAACAATATTCAAAATCGGAAATTTCTGTTTTCCAAAAACTTAAAAATCCTAAACTGATTCAGGATTTTTTGGAACGGATAAAATTTAATTTTGAAAAAAACGGGGAAACCTGT
>CAIWKW010000179.1 GCA_903913365.1 Candidatus Doudnabacteria bacterium
GCAATGGCCAAAAGATTGCCACACAAACAGACATTAGTAATGCCACTTCTTCCATCATTACTGAAGTCCTTGCCAACCGTACCCTTATCAACAACCTTCACAATATCCAGGCCTCTGACGTTTGGGCCTATGGCGCAAGAAGTTTGACCAGCTCGGTAACGGGAACCGTAGACCTGTCCGCCAGTTCCACTCAGGCTATTTGGGATGTGGCAAAGGCTAATTTGACCACTACGGGATCTATCGGCCAGCAGATTGCCAACAATTTGGACGCGACAATTTCATCCCGGGGAACTTCCAATATGACTGCGGCTGATGTTTGGTCCGCGGCCACCAGAACTTTGACCGATTATTCCACCTCTTCGGTAGCCAGCGCGGTTTGGACTAACGCGGCCAGAACTCTTACCAGTTACGGCAACAACATAACGGCTGCCGATGTTTGGAATGTCTTAACTTCTTCCCTAAGTACTACCGGCAGCGTAGGGCAGCAAATTGCAGGACTCAGCGGGCTTAGCGGTCTGAGCACTACCACCATCGCTTCCGGTGTGTGGACTAACCCAACCAGAACTCTAACTTATTACGGTAATGATATTACCGCGGCCGATGTTTGGAATTATTTGGGAACGGTTATTCACTCGGGATCTTCGGGCACCTGGACAACTTCATTGTCCGATACTCAGGATATTTTGGCCGGACAAACATACCGCACAACTTTGTATGTAACAAATTCCGGCAATGCGGCTGACTCTTTAACTCCGCCTACCATTACCATTTATGACACCAATCGCAACATAGTGGTAAACAATGTCAGTATGACCAAAACCAGCACCGGCATTTACGGATATAATTATGATGTGGCAACCGGAGCCGTGCAGGGACAATGGGAAACCATTATTCAGACACAGGTTACCGGCGGCAACACAATTCAGACCAGCGATTATTGGCAGGTAAAGGGCTCTCCGGCCCAGGTAATAATTACCGGCATGGCCAATACCACGGTTCCAACGGCCACGGCCAATGTTACCATTACCAATGAAGGTTCCAGCAGTTATGAATACGCTTATGAGTGGTGTGTTGTGTCCAGCACAAGCAATCCGTGCGGCGGGGGAGATGATGTGTTTTACGAATCGGCCGCCAAATTAATTCAGCCCGGGCAGAACTGGAATACCACTCTGAGCGCGGACGTGCCGAATGCGGGAAGCTATTTCTTTAAAGTAGTGGTCTATTACGGCACCGAATCTTCCGGATCTTCCAGGTCATTTACCGAAACGGCTCAAACCGTAACTCCTCCGGTAACTCCTCCTGACGGCGGGGGCGGCGGGGGCGGCGGCGGACCGATTGTTTCAAACCCGGTCCCAACCACAACCCCGACATCCGGAGTTTGTAACGGAGCGGACTTGAATTTTGACCATAAGGTCAATTCCGTGGATTTTTCTATCCTGCTTTATTTCTGGAAAACCAGGCCGCCGTTTGCCAACAAGTGCGTGGACATGAATACCGACTCCCAAGTTAATTCCGTGGATTTCTCCATCTTGCTTTACCAGTGGGGAACCGCAGGGATGCCGATTAAAAAGCCGTAAAATATTATTATGAAAAAGAAATTTTCCAAAATCCTCATTCCAATAATAGCTGTTGCCATATTTCTAATTTTGCCCAAAGCCGCCAAAGCTGCATCGCTGTCTTTTTCTCTTGATTCAAAGCAGATTTATGCCGGAGATGTTTTTGTTGTACAGCTGAATTTGGAAAGCTTGAAAGAAAAAGTTAATGTGGCCGAAGCCTCTGTTCATTTTGACAGCAGTATTCTTGAAGTTCAGGATATAAGCACCGGCGGATCAATTTTCAGCATGTGGACCAGAGCGCCCATTTACAACAACCAGACCGGACAAATTATGTTTACCGGCGGGACCACGGGAAGCTTTTCGGGAAGCGAAGGGGATGTGCTAAAAATTATTTTTGTGGCCAAGCAAAAAGGGGATGCCTCTTTGGATTTTGCCGTGGATTCTGCCTTGTATCTGGCTGACGGCAAGGGAACAAAAATATCTCCGCATTTTAACAACGGGCTTGTCTCGGTTCTCGGCCGCCCGCAAAATTACAACTCAACCAATCCGTGGGACAGCCTTTTGGCCGGCGACAAAACTCCGCCAAAAAATTTGATTGTAGTTTTGGGTAAAGATCCTTCCGTGTTTGACAACAAATACTTTATAAGTTTTTCCGCCACGGACAGTGAATCGGGAATCAGTTATTATGCCGTTAAGGAAGGCCAGTCGGATTTTGTGCAAACCGAAAGCCCATATGTATTGAAAGATCAGACGCTGGCTTCCAAAGTTTCAGTCAAAGCCGTAGACAAGGCCGGAAACGTCACAACTGCAAACGCCAACTTGTCCCTGCAGGGCGGAGGAACCAATTATATAATTTGGATAATTATTGCTGTAATTATTTTGATTCTGGGTTTGGCTTGGAAATTTAAAATCAGAAGAAACCAAAAGAAATAAAAGTTGGTGATGGAGGGTTTGCGTGTATGGTTAACATGCTTAGAAAATCAGTTATAATATTTTTCGTTTGTGCGGTACTTTTTGGTATTGGAGCTTTTGGCGCCAAGGCCGCTTCTTTATATTTTTCGCCCAGCTCAAAACAGGTAAATGTCGGCAACATTGTTAATGTCAAAGTTTTGGTAAATGCCCAGAATCAGGCAATTAATAATTCCGAAGGGGTAATAAGTTTTCCCGCAGATTTACTGGAAGTTGAATCCGTTTCGCAGTCAGGATCCATATTTCCTTTGTGGGTGGAGAATCCTGCTTTTTCCAATGACAACGGAACGGTAACCTTTAACGGAGGCTTGCCCACGCCCGGCTACAGCGGTGCGGCCGGGACAATTATGAGTATTATTTTTCAGGCCAAGAGCGAGGGTACAGCCACAATTTACGTTTCCTCCGGCTCGGTTCTGGCCAACGACGGCATGGGTACCGACGTATTACAATCCAAAGGCCAGGCGCAATTTACTTTGGTTAAAGCAGGTACCGTGGCTCAGGTTGTACCTCCTGCCCAGGCGGCTTCGCCTCAGCAAAAAGGCACGCCCGCGGCCGTGCAGATATTCTCTTTAACCCATCCGGATCAAAATGCCTGGTACAGCAATCCCAACCCTTCCTTTAATTGGACTTTGGACAGCGGCGTGACAGCCGTAAAAATGCTGTATGATAAAAATCCTTACTCCCAGCCTTCGGTGGCATATGCGCCGGCCGTTTCAAATAAATCTTTATCGGGAATTGAAGATGGTGTTTATTATTTCCATTTGCAGGAAAAAAACAGCGTTGGCTACGGCGGTGTTTCCCATTTCCGCTTTCAAATTGATACTCAAAACCCCGACCACTTTAATATTAAAGAAATTCCCCGGGAGGATCTGACCAATCCGGTGGCTACTTTCGCCTTTGACGCTTCGGATAAAACTTCCGGCATAGACCACTACCTGGTACAAATAGACGGCGGCGAAGTTCAGACCTGGACCCAGGCTTCCAATAATGTTTATACCACTTCGGTTCTGCAAAGCGGCCAGCATACTCTTGTTGCCAAAGCGGTGGACAAGGCCGGAAACTATCTTGTAAATACCGCTCAGTTTACGATTGAGGCGCTGCAGCCGCCGGTAATAACAAAATACCCGGACACTTTAAACGAAAATAGTCTGCTTGCCGTAAAAGGAACCGCGGAGCCTGACAGCAAGGTGTCAATTTGGCTGAAAAAAGATAAGCTGGAGCCTATTGTGCACGATGTACAAAGCGACAAGAACGGTAATTTTATGCTGATTGCCGATGATAATTTAAGCCAGGGGGTTTATACTTTATGGGCCAAGGTTGTGGATAGCCGCGGAGCCCAGAGCGGATCTTCAAATATTGTGACTGTTGTAGTGGTAAAATCGGCGCTGGCCAGAACCGGTGCGGCAACATTAAGCTTCTTGGAGGTATTTGTGCCCTCAATTTCCCTGATTATAATTTTGATTTTGGTTCTGTGGTACAGCTGGCGCAAGTTCCGGCAGCTGAAAAAGAAACTGAGGCGCGATGCCAACGAAACGGAAACCGCCATGCACCAGGTGTTCTATACTCTCAGGGAGAATATGGAAAAACAGATTAAATATTTGGAAAAAGCAAAAGACA
>CAIWKW010000180.1 GCA_903913365.1 Candidatus Doudnabacteria bacterium
ATCTTTTCGGCTATAAAGATTATTGCCAAAAAGTTAAATACCGATTAATTCCCTTTGTTTGGTAAAGCAATATTTTGCCTTATTTCTTAAAAATTATTAAGGCTTTTAAAATATTTCCGCATAGAGTAAACTTAAATTGCGGCTGCAGGCGGCTGCCAAACATTATTAACAACCAAACTTTATGCCTAATTTAAATAAGACTATTCTGGTGGTGGAAGACGACGATATGCTAAGAGACATTATTATTGGCCAGCTGTCCTTAAAGTATCCCGTTATTCCCGCCCGCGACGGAGAAGAAGCCGCGGCAAAAGTTGAAAGCGATAAGCCCGGTATAGTAATTTTGGATTTACTTCTCCCCAAGCTGGATGGTTTTGGCTTTTTGGAAAAACTGCGAAGCTCGCCCGATCCGGAAACGGCCAAAACAGCAGTACTGGTTGTAAGTAATTTTTCCGACCAATCAAGAATAGACAGAGCCAAAGAGTTTGGAGTGCTTGAATACTATATTAAATCGGATATTCAAATGGGGATTCTAATAAACAGAGTTAATCGGTATTTTACGCAGGGTACGTAATTTTAAGGCTTGGTAAAAAAATTAATTTTTCAAAACCAAAATGATAATCTTTCAAATTCTGTTTGCCTTGGGCTGTTTTGGAATTTTTGGGTTCATAGCTTACTGGATTGGCGTAATATTACACGCCGGACCGGAGGCCGCAAAAAATCAAATTAACAACGATCCTAAGCTTAAGTAGTCTCTCAAAACAAAAAACATTCTGCCAATGGCAGAATGTTTTTTTGATTCTAAAAACTTAAGTTTGGCCGGCGCGTAGAAATTACTTTGACGATTCTTTTTCCGCAAAGTCGCCAATAACCGGCAGTTTATATTTAAAGCCTTTGTAAGCCTGATAAATTAAGAACAGCCAGAGCAGCAAAGAGGCCAAATTAACCAGAGGGATTAAAAAGAATCCGATTAAAAACATAAATCTTAATATGTAATCAATTACCAGAAATACAACTGAAATCATTATAGACTGCATGGCATGGAAACGGACAAACTTGTCCTTTGAAGTAACGTAAAAATAAATACCTGTTAAAAAGCCGAGCACATAAGACAAGGCCGCTGCCACGTTGTGCGCCATTGCCGCCTGCTCTACCGGCTGAACTTGAACCGGGCTTGAATTTTGACTGCTTGGGTTTGTTTGATTATCCATAAAATTTTTTGTTAATGATGCCTTAAGTATGGAACTCTTTGGGTATAATGTCAAAACTTTTAGCCGGCAACAGGAGAAACAAAAACCGGAAAGAAGGTTTACTATTTTGAAACAATAAGCGCAATCTTTCTGTTTGCGTCTATTTCTTTGGTTACGTTGTTCCAGTCGGCGGAGGCTTTTTGCAGAACGGAAAAAGGATATTCGTTGCCGTCCCCGCCGTCTGTGCCAGGATCATTCACTATAAAGGAGTCACCTTTAAAACCTCGGATCACTATCATATGATAAAGCGGGCCGCCGTTTATATATTGGGTGTTTCCGAGCAGCTTGGCGTCAATGGGCAGCAAAATCGGGTGTTTATTGGTTAACGCGCTCTTTAAATTGTCTTCCGTAAAACCTAAAACCTGTGTAATAACCAGGCCAAACGCGCCCTCGGCCATTTTGGTGGTGGCATCCGCTCCGGTGTTGGCGTTGTAGCCCAGGTTTGCCTGTTCCCAAATTTTTAAATTATTAATCGCTTTTTGGGCCTCGTTTGCCGGAAGCTTGTCTTCGGTGGTTCCGGTTAAAAATGCATTAGCCATAGTAATGCTGGTTTCCTCACAGTCCTCGTTGCGGCTCCAGTTGTCCGTTGGCGCCTGTGCGCTAAAGGGCACCTGCAAAATTACTGTGGTTGGCATTACCGCTGGAATAACAACTTTAAAAATAAAAAGCGCTCCGCCGGCCAAAACCACAAAAATAACTCCGGCGGTAAGCATGTCCAATTTTGGAAATTTTATTTGCATAACGTAGATTGAATTTTAAACCCTAAATTCTAAATAATATTAAAGCAGGAGCACCGGGAACTTTCCACTTTCCACTTTCCACTTTCCACTTTCCACTTTCCACTTTCCACTTTCCACTTATTTCGAAACTATGATGATTATTTTTGCCTGGTCTATAGAATTTATGGAATGATCCCAGTCCGCGCCGGCGCTATAGAGAGTATTAAAAGTGTACGGATAATTTTTTCCGTTCCTGGTCCCTGCGTCATTGGTAATTAGGCCGGCGGCGTTGTACCCGCGAATTACCAGCATGTGATAAATTGGTCCGGGTTTTTTGTAATTGGGGTTGTTAATCAGCCGCCCGTTTACGGGCAAAATTACCACATGGTGCAAGTTGAGCTGGTCTTTAATGTCCTGCAAAGTGTAGCCGGTTTGAACCGTGGCCTTAAGCCCGTAAAAACCACGAATCATTTGCGCGGTCTCTTCCGCGGTTGTGTCAAAATGATAACCAAAAGCACTGTCCTGCCAAACAGTTAAACCACTAATTTCCGTTTCCACTCGGGCTGAAGGAATTACTTCGTCTTTGTCGCCGGTTAAATAGGCATTGGCCATAATGGCACTGGCTTCTTCACAGGCTTCGTTATGCAGGTAGTCCCAGTTGGCGGTTGGCGCCTGGGAGGTAAAAGGAATGGGTAAATTAAGTGAAGCTATTTCTTCGGGAGAGGAAGCGGCTGCGGCAACCGGCGGCGGCTTAAGCTCGGCAGTTGTACTGGAATTTACAGTCACGGTAGAGGGACTTGGTATTTGGCTGTTGCCGCTTAAACCTACTTGCGTTTTGTTATGGATATAAATATAAGATACTTCGGCAAAAATAATTGCCGCAATAAAAAACAGCACGGTAAATCCGGTTGAAAAACTAACCGTGGAATTTAATTTCCGGCCGCCGGTAAAAAGCCTTTTTTTATTGCCTGACTTGTGGGAGGCTTTCTCCAATGAAGTGGAATTTGTAATTTTAAAGTTGGCCATATACCTCTATATAGTAGTTAAAAAGCCCCTGCTCTAGCAAGGGCTTAGTATTTATTCAACGGCAGAAGCATCAAACGCTGAAACAGCAAATCCGGCTTCCGATGTTGCAGATTATACCGAAGCGCTTGCAAAAAATTTTGACTCATCGTTCGCAAGCCCCTTTTTCCGCCAATAAAATTTTATTTAGCGGGAAAATTAATCATTTTTTTCTGGGTCTCATAGGGCCTCTTGAGTAAGCATAAGCGCAATTATTTTATTTGTATACGGCAAAAGCCTGTATTAGACCATTACTGCCCCAGTTAAGCCATAAGAAGCGTTTAGTGGCGCAGTTAAACACTTAATTAACCGTTTAATTATTTTTATCCTCAATAAAACGGGCAAAAGGTTCATAACAAGGGCGAAACCGCCTCAACTTCTATATACACTATTTATAATATAGAGTACGCTTAATATAAGTTACATTAATAATTAAATTAGTAATTAACAGTTTAATTGGTTTTGGGTCTTACGCGATTTATTAGCGACGTAGAGCGAGTGAAAGTTATCTTCAGATAACTTGCCGAGTCGAGGAGCTAATACAGGTTAGATACTTGAGCTTTGTGAAGAGCTAACCTTTATTTTTTAGATATAAATTCGGGATGAAAAGCGTAAGGCCTAAGATCGGTTAAAAAACAAAACTATGCTTACCGAAAAAAAGACAGCAAAAATTCGCAAAGCTTTTAACGGCACGGACCAGCGGGTTATTTTTAAAATACTCGGCGACACAAACCGCTACCGCATTTTTGAAATGCTGAGCAAGGAGCCAAAGCTTGCCGTTGGCGACATGGCCAAAATTTTAAGAATTTCCATTCCCTTAGCCTCCCAGCATTTAAAAATTTTGGAGCAGGCAAAAATATTAAAAAAGGAAAAGGTTGGCCAGAAAGTATTCTACAAGCTCAGAATAGATAACCGGATTGCCCAAGCAATTATCCACGACGTTATTTAATAATAATTTGAAAATCGGAAAAAAATTAAATTGGAGTTAATTAAAAATAACTTTAAACCATATGCCTATTTCTAACGGAACGAACTCATATAATTCATCAAGCACCAAGCCCTTATACCGCGGAACACAAATTGTCTGGTATATTGCCGGCCTTGTGGAGGTACTGCTTGCCTTCCGCTTTATACTTAAGCTGCTCGGTGCAAATCCTTTAGCCGGATTTACAAGCTTTATTTACGGCATAACCCAATTGTTTGCCGCACCTTTTTTAAGCGTGTTTAAAATAAGCAGAGTGGAGGGCAGTATTTTTGAGTGGACCACTTTGCTGGCCATGATTGTTTACTGGCTCATTGCCATGGCAATTGCCAAATTGTTTGTGATGGGCAAAACAGTTTCCACCCCAGAAGCTGCGGTAAAGCTGGATAACCAAGATAAATAAATAACTCCTTTTTCTAACGCTTTTTGAGCATTGAAATTGGAAGAGAACATACACGATATGTCTAAAAAAACGTCCCCCACCGAAAAAGCCGCCCAAGTCTTGAGCGTGGCTGCTGCCGTGGCCGCTGCAGCAGCGGGCTATTACTTTTACGGCAAAGGAGGCACTAAGCACAGAAAATCGGCAAGCGCCTGGACCAAAAAAGCAAAATTGGAAATGCTTAAAAAAATTAAAGCCATGAAAACTGTCACCAAAGCGGCTTACAATAAAGCCGCGGAGGAGACGGCGGCAAAATACAAGGAGGTAAAAAACATCAGCCCCGAGGAACTAAAAAACTTTGGGCAAGAATTAAAAACCCATTGGGAAGAAATTTCCAAGGAAGCCGCCAATCCAACCAATAAAGGACCCACCAAAAAAACCGCGGCAAAATTATGATTGTATCCTTGGTTATAATTTTTGGCGCAATTATTGGCCTAATATCATTCAACACCCGAGGCTCAGGCTATGGCCTATGGTGGGATATTATTTTAGGAATTGCCGGTTCTATTATTAGCAGCGTTATTATGACCGCCAGTTATTTAATGAATAATTTTGGCTGGGCAAATACTATTGGGCTTAATTGGTACAGTGCAACCGTTGGAACTATTGGTGCGCTGGCA
>CAIWKW010000181.1 GCA_903913365.1 Candidatus Doudnabacteria bacterium
AGATTTAGTTAATATTCGTTTATTAGTAGATTAGTATCGCGTATTAGTCTTCTGTATTGCGTATTAGTACACTATATGTATAAAGCCAGCGAATTAGAACTCAATAAACTTTTGTCGGTTGTCCTGGAAAGGGACTCTTCCGATTTGCATTTAATGGTGGGGGAGCCGCCTATTATTCGCGTTGACACCGAGTTAATACGGTTGGATAACTACCAGGTTTTAAGCAACGACAATATTAACGATTTGCTTAATGTACTTTTGACCCCGGAGCAGAAAAAAAAGTTTGACCAAGATATGCAGTTGGACTTTTCCTATGCTTTTAAGGATAATATACGTTTTCGCGTAAATGCCTACAGGCAAAAAGGTGTTTTGGGGGTGGCCTTAAGGGTTGTACCGAACAGGATAAAAAATCTTGAGGAACTCGGCCTGCCTTCCACCATGAAAAAATTTATTGAAAGAAAGCAAGGTTTGGTTTTAATGGTTGGCCCCACCGGACACGGCAAATCAACGGCATTAGCCGCTTTAATTAATGAAATTAACAATACCAGAGCAGACCATATTTTGACGATTGAGGATCCGATTGAATTTGTGTTTACTCCAAATAAATCGATAATCTCACAAAGAGAATTATATTTGGACACGCCGAGTTTTGCCGATGCGCTGAGGGCGGCTTTGCGGGAAGATATAAACGTGGTTTTAGTTGGGGAAATGCGCGATTTGGATTCCATTTCTGCGGCTTTAACCGTAGCCGAAACCGGGCATTTGGTTTTTGGGACATTGCACACCAATGACGCCGGACAGAGCATTGATCGTATGGTGGACGTTTTCCCGGCCGGGCAGCAGCAGCAAATACGCAGCCAGCTGGCAAATGTTTTGGTGGGTGTGGTAAGCTTGAGATTGCTGCCAAAAATCGGCGGAGGTCGGATCCCGGCTTATGAAATATTAATTTCCAACCATGCCGTGAAAAATGTTATTCGGGACAACAAAATTTACGAAATACCAAACATAATTCACACAAATTTGGAAGAAGGTATGGTTCCGCTCGATAAAATTCTTGCCATGTTGGTAAAACAAGGACAGGTAGAATTGGAAGTTGCTCAAAATTACGTTCTGGATAGGGAATATTTTTTGTCGCTGATATCTTAACGAATAATAAAAGATACCGAATGAAAGATACCAATATACTAATGTAACTAATGAAACGAACTATTACTAATCCTAAATATCAAAAGCAGATTTAGTTAATATTCGTTTATTAGTAGATTAGTATCGCGTATAAGTCTTCTGTATCGCGTATTAGTACACTATGAAATTTAATTATAAAGCCAGAGGTAAGGGAAGTGCCATACAAAACGGGGTTGTTTTGGCTGTGGATCAGCATAAGGCGGAACAACTTTTGTCCGAAAACGGCTTAACGGCAATTTTTTTGGAAAAAGTTGAGGAAAATCCCTGGGAAAAAATCAATCCATTCGGCAAATCCGTAAGCAATAAAGATTTGGTTATGTTTTCAAGGCAGCTTGCCACTTTGATTTCCGCCAGAGTTCCTATTCTTCAGGCTTTGAGAATATTGCAGGATCAAATTACCAATAAGTTTTTGTTGACTATTGTGGATGATCTTATTTCCGCGGTGCAAAATGGAGACAGTTTGTCCAGCGCCATGGCCAAGCACAGCTATGTTTTCGGTAATGTTTATGTAAATTTGGTTATGTCAGGCGAAGTTTCCGGTTCTTTGGATAAATCTTTGGTTTATTTGGCCGATCAATTGGAAAAAGATTATGAATTAACCAGCAAGGTTAAAAGTGCCATGACTTATCCGATATTTGTCTTGGTGGCGCTTGTGGGAATAGCCTTGCTGATGTTTAAATTTGTATTGCCAAATTTAACGTCTGTTTTGCAGCAGCAAGGGGGCGATTTACCTCCGATTACCGTTGCAATAATTGCTTTTTCAAATTTTTTCAACGTTTTCTGGTGGTTGGTGTTTTTAGTGGTTGCCGGGCTAATTTTAGGAGTTAGATGGTATATTGGTACCGTTAACGGCAGATATAATTGGGATAACCTAAAAATCAAATTGCCTATTATCGGGGATATTTTTATGAAAATCTATTTAGCGCGTTTTTCCAGAAATTTGTCCACTTTAATTTTGGGAGGCATTCCTATTATTAAGGCTCTGCAAATCGTGGCGGAAATTATTAATAATGTAATTTACAGGGACATAATTTTAAGCACCGTGTCTCAAATTCAAGAGGGTAAGAGTATTAGTGAGGGGCTTGCCGGCCATCCGGAATTCCCCAGTATTGTTACCCAAATGGTTAAGGTGGGGGAGCAGACCGCTCAGCTGGATGAAATTATGTCCAAATTAGCCGGTTTTTACGAAAAAGAAGTGGACGCCAAAATCGGTACGCTTACAACTTTACTTGAACCGATAATCATGATTGTGCTTGGTATTGGCGTTGGTTTGCTGGTGGCGGGGATTTTAATGCCGATTTATAATTTGGCCAGTACCTCCGGCTAAAAACAGTTTAAAAATAATTGACCTTAGCAAGGCGGAGTTAATTGCCAATGGTAAATTGTCAACAGTTAATAGATTGGCTATTTGTGTATAACTTGGCTTGTCCTCTTGGAAAAATGTGCTATAATTTAAGTAATTCAAAATATCAAATTGGAAATGTATAAGTTATATTTTCAATTTTATTTGATAACAGATCGGGGGTGAAAAAATTGCGAAATAAAAATAATTCAGGGTTTACTTTAATTGAATTGTTGGTGGTTATTGCCATTATTGGTCTTTTGGCCTCTGTGGTGTTGCTGGCCTTAAACGGCGCTCGAGCCAAGTCCAGGGACGCCAAAAGAATTGCCGACGTTAGGCAAATAGCTTCAGCTTTGGAGTTATATTTTAATGACTATAACGGCTACCCAGCATCAACCACCGCAGTGGGAGGTAATGGTGATATAGCCGCTTATGGCTTGACCACAACTTACATGGGACAATTCCCAACAGCTCCTACTCCTTTTGATTCTCCGTGTGCAAGCGCGGCTCAAAACGCCTATGTGTATTCTCCAAAAATTAGCAGCGGTATTGCCGCTTCTTATACCTTAAGTTTCTGTTTGGGAGGTACTACCGGCGGTTATAGTGCTGGTCCGCATACTTTGACTCAAGGCGGTATCCAATAGTTTTTTAACTTTTGCAGTATCTGCTCCGTCCCGATAAAACGGGGCGGAGCAGATACCCGCTAATATTTAGACGGCAATGCTTTTTCAATTATCAGAAACAAAGAAACTTATCTTAAGCAGCCTGGCTATGGCTGCTGTTTTGTTGTTAATAATCTTTTGGGGAATTAATAACGGTAAGGTTTTGGCTCAAGCCGCGGTTGTGGAAAGTACCGGTAAAAGTGTTTCCTCGGCTTTGCAGCTGTTTTATCAGGATCAAGGCCGTTTTCCCAGCGCCTTGGAATTTTCCCAGCAGAATGTTATGCTTAATTATCTAACTTCATTTCCTCTGCCTGAGTTTGTTTCTCAGACTTGCAGCCAGACTTTTGTTTATAAAAGGGTTTCTAATTCGGAGTTTGCTTTAAGTTTTTGTTTGCCGACTGCCACATCCGGTTACAACAAAGGCTGGAATACCCTAAAAGGATTGCCTCAGGCTGGAAATTAACTTTGGCTAAGTACTTAAATTTTTGGATAATATGAATATTCCCCGTTTGCCTTACTCCAAAGACCGGTTATTCGGTTTTTTATTTTTGATAGCTCTGCTTATTCCTTTGGCTTTCAGTCTTTTTAATTTTGAAAGTTTTGAAATTATTAAATATGGCCTGCTGATGATGTTGGTTGGCGCGGCTTTATTTGTCAGTTTTCGCAGCTCGGAATTGTTTACCCGTCCTTTAAGGGGGAATAAGCTGTTTTTTATAACTTTGGGTTTATTTTGGCTTTGGGTTTTGGTTGTTTCCATTTTTGCTTGGGACAGGAATTATAGTTTTTTCGGTTTTTATGCCAGATTTACCAACGGTTTTACTTTTTACTCACTTTGGTCGGTTTTAATTTTGCTTTTAGGCCTTCTGAGTTTTGAACAAATAAAAATTTTATTAAAAGTCTTGGTTTTTTGTTCAGGGTTGATTGCCGTATGGGGTCTTTTGCAAAGCGTGGGCCTTGGTTTTTATATGGGTCCGACTTCGGATTTCTTTAACCGCGGCGCCGTAAGTTTTTTGGGTAATCCTAATTTTGCCAGCATGTTTGTGGCGGCCTTGGTACCGCTTTCGGCTCTATTCTATTCTCAGGCAATAAAATTTAAAGCTAAGCTTTATTATGCGGTAAGTATTTTTTTTCAGCTTTGGTCTTTGGCAATTTTTGCCAGCAGGGGAGCTTTGCTTGCTTTATTTTTGGGTTTGGCAATGATAATTTTATTGGCCGCGGTTTTTTTAAAAAAACGAGGCCTGAAATTTCTTGTTGTCCTTTTGGTTGTTTTTGCTTTGGGCTTAGGTTTTAGTAAAGAATTTTTGGATTTTTCCCGTCCGAATACGGTTCAAACCACGGTTAGCTTTAATGACCCAAATATTCAAAACAGGCTCGGTGTATGGAAACTATCCGTGAGCAGCATGCTAAAAAGACCTATACTGGGGGTTGGTTTGGGTAATTTTCAGATGATGTTTGAGCATGACAGAAAAAATATAATAGTTAATGTCGGTTTTTTTGACGATGCCCATAATTTGCCGCTTGAGCTTGGCGTAACGGGCGGTTTTCCGCTTGTGTTGCTGTTTTTTGCTTTAATTATTTTTGCTATGCTTTCGGCATTGAAAAAAGTAATACTACAGGCCGACGCCGAAGCCGCCGCTCTTATAGCCTGTGTCGTGGCCTGGCTCGTGGCCAGCATGTTTACGCCTGTTCCGATTGCCTGTTATGTTATTCTTGCCGTGTTGCTCAGCTCTTGTTTTAAGGAAAATTTTGGACTGTTGCCGAAAATTTTGTTTAACAGGCAGCTTATCAGAAGGTCTGTCCTTTGTCTGGCTTTGGTAGTAATTGTCTACGGTGCTTTTTTTGAAATTGCGGAAAATTTATTTTATGCCGGAACTATTGCCTATAGTTCAAATCGTTTTTCCGAAGCATATAAATACACCACTGCGGCTATTTGGTTTAACCCTGTTAACCGTCTTTATTATGTTTATCAGGCGGGCAGCGCAATTCGCTCCGGATTGCCCATTTCTAAAATTAATTCAATACTTGCTACGGCAAATAAGCTTAATCCAAAAAGAGCTCACAGCTACGTACAGGACGCCAGCTTGAATTATTTGCTGTTTTACCAAACAAAAGATCAGGCCTACCAGGACATAATTATCAATAAATTAGACAGGGCCATAGAACTTGATCCCTTTTTTGCGGATAACTATTATTTGCTTGCCCAATATCAGCTGATTTTTGGCCGGCAAAACGAAGGAGTCGCAAGTCTCAGAAAAGGACTTTCCATAAATCCGCAGAATTTGGAAGCTTGGGCGCTGTTGGCTAAAGTTTATCAGTTTCAGAATAACCGCCAGGAGCTTTTGCAAACTTTAAATGAGGCTTTAAAAACTCAGCCTGACAATATCTCAGTAATAAAATTAATCCGGCTGGTTAAAAACGACGGCGATATGAAAACATTGCCTTTTACGGTTCATTTTGGAATTGGACAACTGGATTAGGCAATAGATTTTTAAACCGGTTAAATATTAGAGTTTATGGATATGGCTATTATAGTATTGATTTTTTGCTTTGGAGCCATTATCGGCAGTTTTTTGAATGTTGTAATTTTGCGTTTGCCGCAGGAAGAGTCTTTGGGCGGCCGTTCTCATTGCCCATTTTGTTTTCATAATTTACAAGCATTGGATCTTGTTCCGGTATTCAGTTTTTTGTTTTTGGGCGGAAAATGCCGATATTGCAAACATAAGATTTCACCTCGTTATTTGGCAATTGAGCTGATAACCGGAGTGTTGTTTTCTTGGGCTTATTTTATTTTAAATCCTGCTTTGAATACATATGACGCGATAACGTTGCTGGAGTGGTGGCTGTTAATTTCCGTATGTATAGTGACATTTACGGTAGACTTTGAGCATTTTATAATATTGTTTTATGTGATAGTTCCTCCGGCAATTTTAGTCGGCTTGCTGAAACTTTTTTCAGATGTAGTAATGCATCGGTTAATGTTTAGTTTTTCTTCCGATTTTGTTTCCGGTTTTTTTGGTTCGCTTATGGGTTTTTTGTTTTTTGGTCTGCTTTGGTATGCCTCAAAATGGAAGACCGGGAAAACCGGGCAG
>CAIWKW010000182.1 GCA_903913365.1 Candidatus Doudnabacteria bacterium
GAGGGTCCAAATTTTGCGGCATTCTTTATCGATGCTGGAAAATTGCCATATTGTTCTTCATACTCATCCCTATATCTCTCCGGATAGCTATCTCGACTGGGTGTCCAGTACCTGCCCGTTATATTAAAATGTAGTACCTTACTTCCCCCTTCTTTTTCTTCTTGTGCCCATTTTTTGGCATCTCCCCTGTTTTCTGGCGAACCCAACAGACCCTTCTGTAAAACAGACTCTAATTGCCCTATTGTACTATGAAAGGCAATACCTTCCGTGTTTATATCCTGCACTTTTTCCATCACCATTTTTAAAATCTCAGGACTGATTTCCTGAATTTCTGGATTTTCTATCGGCTTATTAAATTCTTCTGGTATGGGTACTTCTGGCATCGCAAAAGTCACATAAATAAAGCTTAAATATTATATCACATTTGGGAAAATTCGGCTTAAATTGCTATTGTTTCTCTAATTTTAGATTAGTTTTCAAGCATATATTATTATGTTATAATTTATTTATGGAAATTATTTACAGCCCGCATGCTAAAAAGAGATTGCGTGAACGTAAAATTTCAAAAGCTGCAGTTATTCAAACTATTAAGAAGCCTGATAAAGAACTTTCAAGCGATAGAAATCGCATAATCGCGCAAAGGTATTTTGGAAACCGAATTTTGGAAGTTATTTACGTAAAAGAAAATAATCAAATTGTTATTATTACTTTATATTATTTATGAAATCCCCATTACAAAAAGTAGAATATGACAGTACCATAGACGCGTTATATATTTACGCTTCGAAAGGGAAAGTACACAAGACCATCAAGCTCAATAGCCGGGTGTTATTTGATGTGAACAAAAAAGGAACTATTATTGGCATAGAAGTTTTGGAAGCGTCAAAGCCTTGGAAACTTTCGCAAACAAATAAATTAAGAATAGCTGCTTAAGGAATAAATTTTAAGTTCAAAAAAAAACACTCATATGAGTGTTTTTTTTGGTGGACCTAGGCGGAATCGGACCGCCACCCCTCGGATGCAAACCGAGTGCACTACCACTATGCTATAGGCCCATATTAAGAGGTAATAATTTCCGCCAAAGGCGGATCCGCCTTTGGCGGAAACTTTTAACAATTGACAATTAACCTATCTTACAAAATTCCCGAGGGCAGGCCTCGGGTACTACGCGAACATTTGGATTACCATAGATGTTGGCGTGCCGACTTGGGTAGCGGCGGTTCCGCCGGGAAGCATGTTAAACAGCCACAGAACACTTAAAATACATAACAACAGGCCAAACAGTTTCCACCAGGTATAAGTGCCGGAAGCAATGCCTATGCCCAAATATTTTTCCGCCAAATCTATTTTACCGGAAAATTGGTCGGTAATGGCTACGGAATATTTCATGCACAAAATACCGGCAATAAAAACTAGGGGGGAGAGGAAAAAGCGCATAAAAAAGTTATTGAGTTTGTAAAGTTGTAAAGTTGTAAAGCGGCTGTATTCGCAGTAACTTTATAAACTTGCAACTTCATAACTTTATTAACTATTTCTACCGTTTGGGCGATGCTGGGGAAAAAATTGTCTTCATGTCCATCGACTCGTTGGTTGGTTGAGGCCTTACAAAGGCCGAAACCATGAGCAAGTGCCTTTCGACTAGCTACGCTCGCTCAAGGCATTCGACTCCTTGCTGGTGGTCGAAGCTCATATGAAAATATATGCGCGTAGACCATTAGCGACTCTCAATTTATTGAGAGGAGTCGAATGGTGGGTGCGGCAGGGATCGGACCTGCGACC
>CAIWKW010000183.1 GCA_903913365.1 Candidatus Doudnabacteria bacterium
ACTGTAAATTAAATTTTTTACTGTCCGATTCCGCTTTAATATCTTTAAAATATTTTAATGCAAAACCCGCACTTAAAAGAGCATTTATTTGTTCCGAGAGAGGATAAAAATACGGTTTTAAAAATTTTCCCCAGTTAAATCTCCTATCCTCGTGTTTTATAAAATTGTAAGGCCTTACCAGCAAACGAGGCTTTCTAAAAAACAGTTTTCCAATCAGTCCGCGTTTCCAAATCCCGACAGGAAAAGCGTAATAGGGGTTGGCAATGGTAACAATAAATTTTCCGCCGGGTTTTAGGACGGAAAATATATTGGCAAAAGCGGATTTCTGATTGCTTAAATCGTGAGCCGCCATATTTAATATAATTGCAGAAAAATAGTTTTTTTCATAAGGCAAGCTCTGGGTAATAAGATTGCAAACCCGAAAGTCCGCTTTAGGGTAATTTTTTTTCGCATAGTCGATTAAAAATTCGGAATGGTCGCAGCCGTAAACGTTTTTGAACTCGGCGCTCAGTTTGCCGGCCAGCCAGCCCGGTCCGCATCCGGCGTCCAGTATGGGGGATTCGTTGGTACTTAAACGGGGAGCAATTTCGGCATACAAAATTTTTTGTTCAATTGTCCCGTCTTCGGAATTAATAAAATTAATGTATTCAAGCGACCCTTCTTGGCTGTTATAAGACTCCGGCATAGTAATAAATTTATAGTTGATTAGGCCCGTTTATGATGTTATTATAACATGACATTACGGCTTTGCGGTATATTATCACTCAACTTGACAGAGTGATAATATGGGTTATAATAACTTATATAACATCAACAAAAAAGATAATTAATTGTCCACCAATTAGCGAATTTACAGAGAAATTTTAGTAATCCGTTTTATTGGTGAATTTGCGGAGAAAATATGAAAGTTATACCTTTAGGCGATCGCGTGCTGGTAAAACAGCTCAGCCAGGAAGAAGTAACCAAAAGCGGAATTGTTCTGCCGGCCACAGCCGATAAAGAAAAAAAAGCCCAGGGAAAAATAACAGCTTTGGGAAACGGCGCGGAAATTAAAAGCTTAGGATTAAAAGTCGGCGATACGGTTGTGTTCGGCAAATATGCCGGAGAAGAAGTGGAAGTGGAAGAAGCTGGCGAACAGGTGGAATACAAGATTTTGTATGTAGGCAAAGAGAAGGATGACGGCGATATATTGGCAATTGTTGAATAATTAATTATCCACTAATCACAAATGGGAACGAATACTGCAAATCCTGCGTTTAATTTGTTTTTATTTGAGTGATTAGTGATTTGTGGAGAATTTAAGATGAGCAAAATTATAAAGTACGGTTTTGACGCCAAGCAGGCCATTAAGGCCGGCGTAGATAAAGCGGCTAATGCCATTAAGGTAACCCTGGGGCCAACCGGCAAAGCGGTAATTTTGGATAAAGGTTACGGCAGTCCCACAATTACCGACGACGGCGTAACTGTTGCCAAAGAAATTGATTTGGAAGATAAATTCGAAAACATCGGAGCTTCGTTAATTCAGGAAGTGGCCAATAAAACCAATGAAGCTGCCGGAGACGGAACCACTACGGCTACGGTTTTGGCTCAAGCTATGATTGCCGAAGGTTTGGAAAGCGTAAGTATTAACTCGGCCAGAGCCAATGATGTAAAAAAAGGCATGGATAAAGCCGTGGCTTTTGTTGTTGCGGAATTGAGAAAAGTTAAGAAAGACGTAAAAACCAAGGAAGAAATTGAACAGGTTGCCACCATTGCCAGTTTGGATTCGGAAGTCGGCAAGCTGATTGCCGAAGCCATGGAAGAGGTCGGACACGAAGGAATAATTACGGTGGAAGAAGGCCAGACCATTGGCATTGAAAAAGAAGTCGTAAAAGGCATGCGTTTTGACAAAGGCTTTGTAAACCCGTATATGGTTACCAATGCCGAAAGAATGGAAGCGGTTTGGGACGATGCCTATATTTTAATTACCGACAAAAAAGTCTCCAGTGTTCAGGATGTTTTGCCCTTGCTTGAAAAAGTGGCACAAAGCGGAAAAAAAGATTTGGTAGTAATTGCCGATGAAGTTGAGGGCGAGGCCTTAACGACTTTTGTGGTCAACAAACTTAGGGGCACCTTTAATGTTTTGGCCGTAAAAGCTCCGGGCTTTGGCGACAGAAGAAAAGAAATGCTTCAGGACATTGCAGTCTTAACCGGCGGCACGGTTATTTCCGAAGACATGGGTCTTAAACTTGATAAAACCGAAATTACCGATTTGGGAAAGGCGAGAAAAGTTATTGCGACCAAAGAATACACAACCATTGTTGACGGCCATGGCGATAAAAAGAAAATTGAAGAGCGCGTTAATCAAATTAAGGCCGAATACAAGAATTCCACTTCCGATTACGACAAGGAAAAATTACAGGAAAGAATGGCCCGCCTTGCCGGTGGCGTGGGCGTAATAAAAGTTGGCGCGTTTACGGAAACGGAAATGAAAGCCAAGAAATTCAAAATTGAAGACGCGCTTAACGCCACCAAGGCCGCGGTGGAAGAGGGTATTGTGGCAGGAGGCGGAGCGGCTTTAACAAAGATTGCCCCAAAACTGGAAGAGTTCGGCAGTAAACTTTCCGAAGCGGAAAAAGCCGGGGTGAGAGTTGTCAGAAACTCCATTGACGCTCCATTAAGACAAATCGCCTTTAACTCCGGAATTAAAGATCCGTCCGGAATAATTGTAGCCATACAGGAAAAAGGTTCTCCAGCTCATAATGGATACGATTTTACCAAGTATGACGGCGGAGAATGGTCAATAGGTCTTGTTGAAGATATGATGAAGATTGGAATTGTGGATCCATTAAAAGTTACCAGAATGGCTTTGGAAAATGCCGTGTCCATTGCTTCCACTTTGGTTACCACCGAAGCCATTATAGTGGACAAGCCCGAACCAAAAACCCCGGCCGCTCCAAGCGGTATGGGCGGAGGAATGGGCGGTATGGATTACTAAGTAAAAAGTTGAAAGTGACAAGTGGCAAGTGATAAGAAAAACTCCCTCGCAAGTGCGGGGGAGTTTTGGTATTGAAATTTTTAGAGATATAAGGTACAATGCAGAGTTGATTATGCCTAAGGAGGGCATTAGGATGAAAAAGGTTGAGGACTATGTCGAATTCCTCATGGACGAACATCAAATTCATAGGCTTCCCCGATCAATGAGGCTGCAAATGAAGATGGTACTGGAAAACCATTTTGAGGATGAATCTGGCATGTGGATCAGGCGCCAGCTGGATTTAATCCACAAGCACGTAGACGGGGACAAAGAACTGCTTGCGGGGCTGATTAATTCCCTGCGGACTGATTGGAGAGGGAGGACCCCAGATCTCAACTAAAGAGAGGATGTGAAAAGCCGAGTGCTGTCTCGGCTTTTATCTTTTCTTGAAAAGACTCGGGTATTGTTAAAAGAATATTTTTATGTTAAACTGCAATTTCGCTATCTTGCGGCCTGGTGTTTGTTTTTAGCGGTAAACACAAGGCTACAAAAGCCCCAAGACTCAGTTTGAAAGAGGAATGAGAAATGAAGAAGATTGTCGGTATGATGATTTTTGTCGCGGTTTTCGCGGCTTTTGCGCTAGCATCCGACTCGGTGAATTTGGGCTGCGATGTTCGCGGGCCTTTAAATTCTCTGACAACGTCCGAACGTTTCCGTGCAGCTATCGGCGGCAGCAATCCCGCTAACTATCTGAACACAATTTTTGACGCCAGAGGGACCTACCTCTCTTCGTCAACAATTAATACTCTCCGGTGCCCGCTGTTTGCGGACCTTGGCGTAAAACCGTCAGCTTCGGCTTCCCGGGATATTTTAAATGCAGCTGCAAAGACGGAAACGACTGCCGACCGGCCTAATGCTTCGGCAGAGGAAGAAAAGTCTGTGAAGATTTTTTCTTCTCAGGGAGTAATTGATCGGATTGAACAGCCAGAGCTTAAAACAGCGGATTTGCAGAAAAATCCGGCTGTTGTGTCAAGACACACTCAACTGTCGGTCCAGGTGCAAAACGCAAAAGTAGGACAGGATTTGTTAAGTGCCAAGGCCAAACAGCTTGAGCTGGAAAATCAGGCTTTGAGGGATAAGCTTCTCGTGGCATCCAGTTTTGAACCTTCGGCCAAATTTTATAAAGGAGAAGTTATCAAGCTTGATACTCAAATTCAGGAGCTGAAAAGCAAGGTCAGGGACGGCTCAAACGCCGGACTTAGGCTCAGCACTCCTAATGAATCGGAGAAATTGAAATCCGACTTATATAAATCTCAGGCTCAGCTTGAAGAGCTTCAGGTTTCCTACATACAGTTAAAGCTTATGGTTTTACCCGGGATTACACTTATTGCGGTCTTCGGCTGGGTTATCCTAACATATCTTTTTATCCGGTTTTGGAGAGGGGAAGGATGGCTTGGCGAACTGCTTACGAGGGTGGACCAATGGGCGTTCTATAAGGATCCCGACTATCCGAAGAGTGATCCAAGAAGATTTAGAGTATTAAGGAAAATTTGGTGGGATTACATACGTCCGGAAGCGTTTTCCGACGCGCTTTCGGAAAAGTTTGGATAAGTTTTTAAGGCAATCATATTCCGAACCTGCCTCGGATATTTGGCAGAAGGCGGGATTATTTTACCTGCATCTTTAATTTAGTTTCGGCATCGTCCGAGCCCGGGAGTTCTCGCCATTTTTGGCTGATTGAACTCCCGGTTTTTGTTTGCCTGACTGAACATCAAAGGGAATCTTTGGCGGATAATGGAAGATAATCTGCCAAAGGCCCCTTTGGACCATAAATTTTACCTCTTAAATAAGCTAAAATATGTAGTTTGGCTTCTAACGGGGTTGACAAAATAGTCATTTTGGCGTATACTGTTTGGTTGTGCTAAAAATAGTACAATCTTTAACAACTTTA
>CAIWKW010000184.1 GCA_903913365.1 Candidatus Doudnabacteria bacterium
ATTTTGTAAGTTATGGTATAATGAATTGGTAAATTGTATCGTTTGAAACAAAAATTAGGAAAAAGGAAGATAAAAAAGAATGGATAAACCGCAATTTAATTTATCCCTCAAACAAAAGAAACTTTTGAGCGAAGACAAGCTGGCTGCCTTGCAAAAGGAATACCAGCAGCTAAAATCCCCCCAAACGTGGGATAACTTTTTAATTGATAAAAAAGCTTTAACGGAAAAACAGATTTTGGATGTTGAAAGCGAGCTTTTGGGCGTGCCAATTATTGACTTAACGGTTTTGCAAATTCCCATAGACGTTTTAAATTTGGTGCCAGAGCCTATTGCCCACCGCCACCAGGTTATCAGTTTTGCCAAAAGCAAAGACAGCCTGTCTTTGGCTATGACCGATCCTGAAGATATACAGACTAAGGAGTTTATTCAGAAAAAAACCGGCCTGAAAATAAACGCTTCCTTAATCGGGCGCACGAGCCTTGATTTCGGCTTGTCCAAATATCATTCATCTTTGGAAAAAGAGATTAAGCATCTTTTTTCGCCCAATGCCAAGCCTATAGTATCCAGCCCGGAAGGGGAAAGCGCGCTGGACGACGGGCTGAAAAAAATGGCGGAAGAAATTCCGGTTATCCGTGTGGTGGATACTTTGCTGGAATATGCCGTATTTGAAAAGGCGTCCGATATCCACATAGAACCGCAGGAAAGTTCCGTGGCTGTGCGCTACCGCATAGACGGGGTGCTTCACGATGTTATGACTTTGCCCAAAGTTATTCAGGCGGCCATTGTCGCCCGTATTAAAGTTCTGTCCAATTTAAAAATTGACGAGCACCGCTTGCCTCAGGACGGTCGTTTTAAAATTGACAAAGACGGCTACAAATTTTCTTTGCGCGTTTCCACCATTCCCATTTTTGATGGGGAAAAAGTGGTTATTCGTCTTTTGGACGAATCGGCCAAAGCCATGAGCCTGGAAGATTTGGGTTTTGAGCAGTCTTCGCTGGATACCATTAGCCGAAACATAAAAAAACCGCACGGAATGCTTCTGGTTACAGGGCCTACGGGTAGCGGAAAATCCACTACTTTGTATACGGTGCTTTCCATGCTTAACACCAAATCGGTGAATATTTCCACCATTGAAGATCCGGTGGAATACCGCATACTTGGAGCCAACCAAATGCAGGTGAATCCAAAAATCGGCCTGACTTTTGACGTGGGGTTAAGAGCTTTGCTCAGGCAAGATCCGAATATTATTATGATTGGGGAAATTCGCGACAAGGAAACGGCCGAAGAAGCCGTGCATGCGGCCATGACCGGACACATTGTGTTTAGCACGCTTCACACTAACAGCGCCGCCGCTGCTTTGCCCAGACTGCTCGATATTGGGGTTGAGCCTTACTTAATAGCTTCCACCATTAACGCGGTTCTCGCCCAAAGGCTGGTTAGGTCGGTTTGTAAAGATTGCCAAATTTCTTTTACTTTGGACGACGCGACTTTGCAGAGCCTGGACAAAGATTTTCATATGGAAAAACTTTTGCCTGTATTTATAAAAGAAGGCCTTTCCACCGGCAAAGCAAAAAATATCCAAGACATAAAATTTTATAAAGGCGAAGGGTGCGACAAGTGCAGCCACACCGGCTATCGGGGGCGCATAGGCATCCACGAAATTCTGGAAGTTACCACTGAAGTGGCGGATATGATTATGATGCATAAAAGCGCGCAGGAAATTCAGGAGCAGGGCGAAAAGCAGGGAATGACGCTTATGTGGGAAGACGGTTTTATTAAGGCAGCCAAAGGAATTACCACCATAGACGAAATAGTCAGGGTCAGTAAAGAATAGGAATCTTTTCCGCCAAAGGCGGATCCGCCTCCGGCGGACAATTTTCAATCATTTAATCTTTTCCGCCAAAGGCAGATCCGCCTCCGGCGGACAATCTGTAAATCCTAATTTTTATGCCTTCATTCAAGTACATTGCTATAGGTAAAGACGGACAAAAACAGAGTGCTTCCATAGAAGCGCCAAATTTGGCCGTGGCCGGACATTTGCTTAAGGACCAGGGGCTTTTGCCCATGGAGATAGCGGAAGAGGGCGGCAGCAGCGGTGCGAATTTTATTCAAGGTCTAAGTTCCATATCTTTTGACGAAAAAATCAGCTTTGTGGAAAATTTGGGCGTGATGCTCAAGGCCGGTATTGCCATAAGCAGGGCTTTGCAAATTTTAGTAAAGCAAACAAGCAATGCCAGATTCAAAGTAATTTTGAGCGATATCTATAATCAGGTTGAACAGGGCAAGGGTCTTTCCGAGGCTTTGGCCAAATATCCAAAAGTTTTTCCGAGCATTGCCATAAGCATGATAAAGGTAGGGGAAATATCCGGAGGGCTTGATAAAAGCCTGGAATATTTAAGCAATCAGCTTCATCGTGAAGCGGATTTAAAGAGTAAAGTGAAAGGTGCAATGATTTACCCTTCCGTTATTATTTGCGCCATGGTGGTTATCGGCATACTGTTGTCGATTTTTGTTTTGCCAAGCCTCACCTCTATTTTTACCGAGCAAAACGTGAGTCTGCCTTTTACCACGCAAATAGTTGTTGCCTTTGCTTCTTTTATGAGCGGCCATTCGGTGGTGGTAATCGGCGGCTTAATAGGCTTTGTGGTTCTTCTTATTGCCGTTTACAGAACCTACGCGGGAAAAAAAGCTTTTGACTTTATGACTTTGCATTTTTATATAGTTAACACAGTCATAATCAAACTTAATTTAGCGCGTTTTTCCAGAATTTTAAGTTCCTTGCTTAAAAGCGGCATTCCGATTATTCAGGCTCTGGAGGTGGCGGGAGAATCTTTGGATAATACTTTATACAAAGAATTGGTTTCCGCCGCCGCCGCCGATGTAAAAATCGGCAAGCCGCTTGCCGAATCTTTGGGTAAAGATCAAACGCTTTTCCCGGTGTTGGTGGTACAGATGATTCAGGTTGGGGAAGAAAGCGGCAGTGTGCAGGAGATATTGGAACAGCTGGCCAGCCATTATGAAACGGAAGTAGATGATACGCTGAAAAATTTGTCTTCTATTATTGAGCCATTGTTGCTATTATTTATAGGAGGGGTAGTCGGATTTTTGGCCATGGCGTTAATCACTCCAATTTACAGTGTTTATCAAAATGCCCAGTAAAATATGAGTCCAGTAATGCAATTTCCAATATGAAATTTAATTTTCTTTCGAAAAATCTTCCCGCTTTTGGATTAAACATAAGCGGCAGCTCGCTAAAGCTTATGCGGCTTGAGCAAAAAGGCAAGGAATTATCCATTAAGGCTTTTTCCAGCGCGGCTTTGCCAAAAGCTATGGTGGTTAACGATTTGATTTCCGATCAAAAGGCCTTTGATTTTTTATTGAAACAAAATTTACAAAAACCGCTATATGGCCGGCTTGATACCAATTATGTTGCTGCAAGTTTGCCGGAATCAAAGTCTTTTGTCAGAGTCATCCAAATTCCCAAAATGAGCGAGAGTGAAGCCGACAGCGCCGTGCCGTTTGAAGCGGAAAATTTTATCCCCATGCCGATTGATCAAGTTTATTTGGATTGGCAAAAATTAGGGGATACGGCCGATAAAATGAATGTATTAATAATTGCTTCGCCAAAGGAGTTTGTGGATAAATATTTGGGAACTCTGGATAGCGCCGGACTTAAGACTGTGGCATTGGAAGTTGAATCACAAAGTTGCCATCGCGCAATTATGGCTCAGGGCAGCACCGAAACCGTGCTTTTGGTGGACCTTGACGCTTTTCGCAGCAGTTTGGTTATGGTAGAGGACGGCAATATTCAATTTACCTCCACAGTGCCGATAGCCGGAAACAGTTTTACGGAGAATATCGCCAAAACTTTGGGCGTTGCCAATGTTAAGGCCGAAGAAATTAAACGAAAAGTTGGCATAGTAAATACCACGGACTACCCAAACATAAAGACTTCATTGCTTCCGGTTTTAAATAATTTGAGCGCCGAGATAAAGAATATTTTAAAATTTCACGCCGAACATTCCGACAAGCAGGTAACCAGGGTAATTTTGTCCGGAGGCAGCGCCAAGCTGAAAAATTTGGCAGAATTTTTGGCTCCGCAGCTTATGGATGCCGGGATTTCCAGAGTCGAATTGGCCAATCCCTGGCAAAATTTTAGTTTGGCTAAGAATTTTCCGTTAAGTCCCTTTGATTCTCTGGGTTTTGTCACAACAATCGGTTTGGCTATAAGAGGTAAAAATTTTGAAATCGTTTAAAGTTAATTTCAGAAAATGAAAAATATAAATCTGCTTCCAAAATTAAAACAACAGGACTTCCACTATGAAATTATACTTAGCGGCCTGTGGACGGTGGTTATTTTATCATTACTCAGTTTTGCTTTGGTAATTTTGGCACAAATCGGAACCAAATTGTATTTACAGGCTCAAACAACAGGAATTAAAAATCAAATTTCTGAACTTCAAGGACAGGTAAATAAACAGCAAAATACCGATGTTAAAACTAAGGTCAAAGACGTCAATAACATTATTAACGACTATGTCAATTTGGAAAAAACTTCTCCCAAATGGTCCAAGGTTGTTAAGGCCTTTGTGGCTTTGCCTCCGGCCGGAATAAAAATTAATTCATTCAGCGTAGACGCCGCCGCAAAAGCGGTAAATATTACCGGCATAAGTCCGACCAGAGAGCTGGTTATTGCTTTGTATAATAATATTTTGTCTGACAGTAAAGATTTTTATAAAGTGGATTATCCTCTGGAAAACATACTGGATTCGAAGAATGTAAATTTTCATTTTACTTTTTATGTTCGGGATACGTTAATGCAATGAGAAATCTTTCAGCAAAAAATAGGATTTTGATTTTATGCGCCGTTTGGCTAATTTTTAGTCTATTGATGTTTATGTATGGTTTTAAAATTTTTGACGAAGCAAACCAAAAAACTTTGGACTCAATGGCTGACGACAGAAAAAATTTAGCTATTTTGGAAAACGAAAATTTGAGTTTTAAACAAACTCAGGCGGATTTACAGAAAATGGCCGGCGAGGCGTTGCAGCCGCAGGATTTTTTCAGCCAAGATATTTCTTTGGTAAAAGAACTGCAGGTTTTGGAAAATTTGGCCGGCAAGTATGCCGTGGATATGCAATTGTCCGGAGTCGCCGGCACAATAGACAGTTTGCCTCAAGCACCAACGCAAACTTCCCTGGCTGTGGTTCCTTTTGGTATTTCTTTAAGAGGGGATTTGGGTAGTGTTGTAAATTTTATTGAAAATTTGGAAAATTTGGGCTTTATTACCAATGTGAACGGTTTAACTATTAGCAGCGGCGATAAAAACGTTGTGAGCGTAAATTTATCCGCCAATTTTTATTTAAGAAAATAATATGCCAAAAAGTATTGATTTGTCATCTTCAAATTTAAAGTATTATTACGGCAAGCTGATTAAAAATTTTGGCTGGGTGTTTTTGGTTGTTCTGTTGATAATTATTTTTTTTGAATTTTTTGAAATTAGCGTTTCGGCTCAAATAGTTTTAAATTTAAACCAGTCCATGCCTCCTGTCGGTCAAAATAAGTCTGAACGGGTGAATTTTGAGGCTTATGACCAGATTATAAAAAGAATAGATTCAGCTAAAAATTTTAACGCCACGAGCGGAGTTGTAAGCAACCCTTTTGATATTTCGGCTCCAGCCGCGCCTGTGGCCACTACCAGTCAGGCACAAGCCCCAAAATAATTTTCTGTTTAGGACAAAACAACCAGTTATGGGGTTGTTTTAATTTTGTTGAAATTTAGCTATAATTAACCAAGTACGTATGTACCTACGGTTCCGGCCGAAGACAGGGGCACCGGAATGACTCGCCTAATTTGACCTCATAGCTCATTCTTGTTACGTTACTCTTTTTTCCTTCGTAGCCTAACGAACGGACCACCGGTTTTTTTATCCGTCTTTGCACTCGTAGCTCATTTGGATAGAGCGCCTGGCTTCGAACCAGGAGGTAGCAAGTTCGAATCTTGCCGAGTGCACCAAAAACAATTCGCCACGCTTGGTCTCATGGCACGCCATTAGCCTTAGCTAATTAGTGGTGAGGTTCCCTGCGCCTAAATACCGATTTGTTGGGATTATTGGCACAGAGCAAAAAGTTGGCTATTGAAAAAAGTTCATAAATAATGTAAAATACCGTAGATATGTTGTTTTTACGGGTCGGTAGCTCAGTTGGTAGAGCAGTAGCCTCTTAAGCTATTTGTCGCGGGTTCGACCCCCGCCCGACCCACCATGCGCTATTCGCTTTGTACATGGTATGCCATTTTTACAGTAATAAGCGCTTGTTAATATTGTTATCATTTTAAAAAAGCGCGCCAATGTACTTGGCGCGCTTTTTAAGTTTATGGTTGTGGGTTTGGTTTAATAATTTATTAGCGACGTAAGCGAGACCGGCCATTTTATGGCCTGGGCGAGCCACGTAGATTTATCCTTTACGTGGCGAGCCAACCTGTTCGACTTCGCTCAAGGCCCCGAGTGCATCTCGAGGGGGGAGCTAATACAGGTTCTAATACCACGCAGCTTTGCTGCGTAATCATAGATTTATCTTTTTAAATTCCTCGGAGTTCTGCTCCGAGGAACCTTTATTTTATGCCTGCTTGGCTCAAGCTGTGGGCTCCGGCGCTATATCCGCCGATTGCCTGCCCAAGACAAAAGTCTATTTTATAGGTATTACTGTCTTCATACTGGTAGGAATAAGTATTCTGAGTTTCACTGCAGCTGCCGTCTGCCTGGGTTGGAGCTGTGGGAACTTTACCCATGTAGGTTGGGCTTAAATCGGATAACTGTTTGGGGTAAGAATTGTTATCGTTAAAATAAAGCTCCAATGCCGAAGCTAATTGTCTTATGTCCGCAATACGCTGGGCGTCGCGCGACGATTGGCTTAAGTCTACGGCATCCGCTGGTACGTCAATTTTTAAAACTTTGCCATAATCGCTAAAGGAGCTGTCAACATTTATTTCCCCGCTAAAGTCGAGTTTGGATACAAAGTCGGTAATCTGCTTGTTAATTCCATTGTCTTGATCCGGGTTATTTTGGCTGCATTGGTCTTTAGTTCCGGTGCAGGTTATTCCTCCTTCAATCCCGGACGGAGTTAACTTAGCTATGCCCGCAGGATACCCGCTGGTTGCGGCGCCCAAACAAAAAGTCAGCAGATAGGAGCTGTAAACGGTCTTTTTATCCTTGGTAATAGTTTTTGTACCCATTGGCGTGTACCAGTAAGTGTTATAGAAATTACTGCAAGATCCGGAAGGTGTTGGCGCCACCGGCAATTGGCCTATATATGTGGGGGTTAAATCCATCGGTTTGCCGTCTTTTCCATCCGGATAGCCGTTTTGGTCATTGTAATAAAGTTCAAGAGCCGAAGCTATCTGGCGGATGTCGGCAATTCTTTTTATATCGCCGTTGCCCGTGTTCATGTAAGACAGTTGGCCTGCATTTTTTGCAAGGGAAATAACGGAAGGCGCGTTGGTGACAACGTGCACTTTATAGAGCTTGGCATCAAGCATTCCCACCCAGGTTTCAAATTGTTTTATTTCGGCTTTTTGAATTATTGCGGCCAAAACGGTTTTGGCGGTTGCAATATCGTTGTCCGAAACATCCGCATTCTGCGATTTAATTTTTTTGGCAAAAGTGTCCACGTATTGGTTTAAAGCGTCTCCCAAAGCTTTTTTGTCAACGGAATTTTTAAAATGCAGGGTGGTAACTCCGTTTATTTTTTCCCGGCCGACAAACGAATCCACTTTAACTACCTGAGAGCTGTTCCATATTTTTTGCAACTCCTGTTTGAAAGAAGGATCGAGCAATTCCTGCAGCTGGGTCGCCTGATTTTTGGCGGTTCCGTTTTGGTCGGTTTGATTTAAATCAAATTTAATCCAGTCGCTCTTCTTTCCGCCTGCGGAGCTTTGCATAAAAAGGCTAAGGATTGGATTACTGCCAACATTAACGTACAAAATATTGTTCAGCAGTTTATAGCTGAATCCGGTGCTGAAGGAAGTGCTGCCGCTGCTGAAAGTATATTGAATATCGGATGTTGACTGTAAATTTTTTTGATCCGAAAGATTAAAATAAGATTTGCCGGTTAATGAAAGCTTGATATCCTGTAAAAGGAACCCAATGCTTTTTTGATCATCGGCGCTTAACTTATTGGGATCGCTGTAACTGAAGGAATAGCTGTTTTGGTAGACGCTGGCCCCTGGGCTTTGGGTAAATTTTTGCCAAACTTTTGTTGGGGTATTATAAATATAGGCATAGGCGTAATAACCGCCTCCGGCCAAAATCGCAAGCAGAATTATGCCTAAAATTATTGCCAGGATCTTTTTTTTGCGGGGCGCTGAGCTTGTAGAAATGGGCTGGACGAGAGCCGGAGTCTCCATTTGAACGCCGTTATTTTGCACGGCGCTGCCTGGAGTGGTAAATTGGGCCTGCCGGACGCCTGCCTCCGGTGTGCTTGGTATTGCACTGGCGCTACTGAAAGCCTCTGCAATTGTTTGGTTATCCCAGCCGGCTCCCAGCATATTTTGTTTAATTTGCTCATCCGTAAGTCCGTGACCGCGAGCTTCTGTTATATAGTTTATTACGGCTTGATCCATATTTTTTGGTTTCTTTAAAAATCTTAATGTCCTTTTAAGTATAATTGTTTTTGGTAAAAAAGCAATCTTTTGGACGGTAAAAAAGTGTTAGTTTAAAAGACTTTTAAGTCCAATAATTCGAGTTTCCTCATTTTGATTGTCTTCTGTTAAAATGCTAAACTGCCTATATGTTATATCTGCTTTTGGGTCCGGATGGCTTTGGTAAAAGGGAATATATTAACGCCCTGTGTGCGGAAAAGAAAGCCGAGGCGGTTTATTTTAATGATGAGGAAAATTTGCCTTTGGCTGAGGAACTGACTCAGCAGGACTTATTTAGTTTGCCTAAAGTATTTGTGCTGAAGGCCCTGCTCGGAAAGTACGGGGGGCCGGGTTTGGCGGAAAAGTTTATTGCCAGTAAAAATTATATAATTTTTGCGGAATTAAAGCTGGACAAGCGCAGTTCGGAAAATAAAAAACTTTTGGCCAATAAAAATATTGAGGTAAAGCAATTTGAGTTGCCCCACGGGAGCGAACTTAACGGCTGGATAGAGCAAAGATCCAAGTTTTATAACGGACAAATTTCTTCCGAGGCTGCGGAGGCGTTAGCGGTGGCACTAGGCCGCGACAATGCCAAAGAAACAAAATTTGGCGGCAAAGTTGTGGATGTTGAGGAAGTTTATAATTTGTGGCAGGCGGATTCGGAATTGCAAAAACTTATAGCTTTTAGCAACGGCAAAGAAATTACTCCCGTTGAAGTAAAAGAGCTGGTCGGGCAAAACGGGGAAGTGGATGTTTTTGATTTAACCAATGCCATAGCGGACAGCCAGAAACAAAAAGCTTGGGATTTGCTTGCCAGGTTTTTGTCCGGAAAAACCGGAGCCGATGAAAAAGGCGCGGTAATTCAGCTAAACGCCCTTTTGGCCGAGCAATTCAGAAACGTGGCCGCGGTCCAGGATTTTTTGGTCCACAAGAAATCCGAAAGCGAAATTTTGGAACTTACCGGTTGGAAAAGCGGCAGGCTGTTCGTAATGAAAAAAATAGCGGGCAAGTTCCCGCAAAAGAAGGTATTGGATTTTTTAAACAAACTTTCGGCGCTTGACGAAGAAATGAAAACCTCATCCACACCGCCGAGAGTGCTGCTGGACTTGATTATCAGCCAGCTGTTTTAATATTTAGCAGAAAGACATAAGTTCCTTGCTATTTCAGGATTTAAATTTAAAAACCGCTGTGGAGTGACGGTATTTTTTTTGTTTTGGATCAAGATTGTTTTTTGGCATTTTTTAAATTCTACTGAAGACGCATATTCAAATACAAAGGGGGTTGTATCATCCATGAAAAAAGTCATCATCGTTCGAAACGCGATGGCTTTCAGGAAGCCCGGTAATGAGCCTCTTAGCGAGAGGGGAAAACAAAAAACAGAAGAACTGGCCCAAAGGCTTCTAAGCGGCACATCTGCGCTTTCAGTGTTTGTGGTTCACGCTTCAGGCCGTGCAGCAGCCGATACTGCGGAAATTTTTATCCGAGTGTCCGGTTGCGGTCCGGCCCACGTGGTTCACAGTTTAAAGAGTGAAACAAACGCGCTTGCCAAGATTGAGATTGCCGCAGAAGACAATATGCCCGGCAACGACATCGTCATTATTATTCTTCAGGATGATGAGACGATGATGAGGGTTATTAGTCTCTTTTGGTACGCTCTTACCCACGAGTGGAAAGACCCGGAGCTCAATATGGGGCTTCCCGGCGCCACTATAATTGACTGGGAACACCGCTCAATTGAGCAGGTATAATTCCGCAAAGAGAAATTTTGAAGCGTCCGCCGCCGCCCTTAAAAGGCGGGTGCGAACGCTTCTTTTCTAATATGTTTTTAAATTGACAGGAATAGCCCGCAGGTATATTATCAAAATATATTAACTGATTGAAATTTTATGAAGAAGCCCAAGAAAAATATGACCATTGATGATTTGGCGGTAATGGTTGCCGGCGGTTTTAGTGTGGTTGATGGACGTTTTGATGCAATGAATAAAAATGTTAACACCCGCTTTGATTCGTTAGAAAGTAGGATGGGTTCAATGGAAGGTAAAATGAAACATTTGGAAGACGGGCAGGATCAAATAAAACTCAGGCTGGATAACGTCGCGTATCGTTTTGAGCTCGTGGAATTACAAAGAAGAGTTCAATTATTGGAAAAAAAGATTGGTGTAAAGTAAAATAATATTTAGACCAAGTTTTAAAAACCCCGGGCCAGTGGCTCGGGG
>CAIWKW010000185.1 GCA_903913365.1 Candidatus Doudnabacteria bacterium
AAAATTATAAATTAAATAAAAATTCCTGGTTTTTTGCAGTTAAGTTTTACTTAATTTTACTTAATTATTTTAATTTTATTTAATTTCTTATTCGTTTCGTAACGATAAACCTATTGCAATAGGCAAACTTAAAGCATATCGTTTTAGAACCGGTTCTAGGCTTTGGCTATAGGCAACTGAACGAAGAGGATCACCCAACTCAACTTTTACTTTCAAATCACCAAAAAAGTCCAAAATTCCCGGCATGTTTGTGCCCCCGCCAACCAATAAAATTTTTTCAACTTTAATATTTTGCGATTCGTATATGGTTAACAGTTGCTTTACTTCGTTTTTTATTATATTTAAAATCGGTCTTATGGTATCTGGAATAAACGCGGACTGGCTTACCCCAAAATCTTTTTTAAACTGTTCCGCTCTAAATACGCTAATATTTAAAGCCTGGGCAATTTTATCGGTAATGGTATCTCCGCCAATATTTAAATTCCTGGAAAGCCTTAAAAACCCGTTTTCAATTATGTTAAGTCCGGTGCTTCTGGCTCCTATGTCAATTATAACACAATTAATCGGGACATTCCCAATTAAAGAGCGAATTAAAGCCAAAGCTTCAATTTCGCCAACCTCAGGATCTAGGCCGGCCAAATTAAAAACTTTCTTGTAATTTGCCGTTATTTGCTTGGGTACTGCGGTGAGTAGAATCTTCAGACTATCCGCAGGAATTGAGGCATCGCCGATTGTTGTCCACGATAAATCGACTTCGGAAAGAGCCAAAGGAACATATTTTTTTGCCTCATATTCCACTGCGGGACCAAGCTCCGACTCTTTCATCTTTGGCAATTGAAAAACCGATGTAAACACAGAGCTATTGGGAAAACTAATTACACACCTATTCGCTGTAACACCGGCTTTTTGCATCAAAGTCTGTAAAATTCCGGCCATTTGCTCAACTGCCAGCTTGTCATTCTTTCCGCCCAATTGATATTCCGTATTAACTATGCCGTAAGTGTCCAAAACCGTCTTTTCCCCATGGGTAATTTGGGCAATCTTAATATTGGCCGTTCCTATATCCACCCCTAAAATTGACTTTTTTTTGGAAAAAAACATTTTTTGTTGATTTTGGTTTCTCTAGCAAATTAAGAGCAATTACCCGCGAGACTTTAATTTATAATAATATAATTCATTACTATTGTCAAAATTTTATTTTTTTGGTAAGATTAGCAAAGTACGTGGAGAAAACCGCAGTTTACTTGAACATAAAGCTCGTATATTTGGCTTTATTCACACTTTTATCATTCAAGCCTACTGCCTTTGCCAAAGTTATCAGCTTTGGCCGGAGACAGAGACAAAGATTTTCTCTTTGTTCGCTTTGACTCACCGTTAAACAGAAATTGCGGAATCAAAAAAATTTTGGGTGCGTAGCTCAGTGGTAGAGCACGTCACTTATAATGACGCGGTCGAAGGTTCGATCCCTTCCGCACCCACCTTTGTACTTCAGGGCGGTTAGCTCAGTTGGTAGAGCATCTCGTTTACACCGAGAGGGTCAG
>CAIWKW010000186.1 GCA_903913365.1 Candidatus Doudnabacteria bacterium
AAATGGAAGTTAAACCAAAAATTGAGACCTTTGCCAGAATTAAGGTTCTGGGCATTGGCGGGTCCGGCACGAACGCCGTAAATAGAATGACGCAGCTTGGCATTAAGGGCGTGGAGTTTATTTCTATAAACACCGATGCCCAGGCACTTCACAATAACCAGGCCGACCGCAAGGTTCATATTGGCAAGGGCGTAACCAAAGGTCTTGGCAGCGGCATGAATCCGGATTTGGGCAGGCAGGCAGCGGAAGAAAGCGTGGAAGAGTTGGAAGAAGTTATCGACAACGCCGATATGGTTTTTGTAACCTGCGGACTTGGCGGAGGCACCGGCACCGGTGCGGCTCCCATTGTGGCCGAGCTCGCCAAAAACAAAGGAATTTTAACCGTGGCTGTTGTCACTAAGCCGTTTACTTTTGAAGGCAGTAAAAGAAAAGAAGTCGCGGAAAGCGGTTACGATAACTTAAAAGATAAAGTTGACGCCATAATTTCCATTCACAACGACAGAATTCTCCAAATTATCGACAAGAAAACTTCCCTGGTGGATGCCTTTAAAACCGTGGACGAAGTTTTGCGCCAGGGTATTGCCGGAATTTCCGATCTTATTACCACTCACGGTATTGTTAATGCCGACTTTGCGGACATAAAGAGCATTATGCAGGACGCGGGCACAGCCCTTATGGGTATAGGCCGTGCCAGCGGTGAAAACAGAGCTCAAGAGGCTGCCCGTGAGGCCATTAACTCGCCACTACTCGAAATGACCATAGACGGAGCCAAGGGCGTGTTATTCAATATTACCGGCGGTCCTTCTTTGGGTATGTTTGAAATTGACGAAGCTGCCAAAGTTATTACCAAGAGCATAGACACCGATGCCAAAGTCAAGTTTGGCGCGGTTATTGACGACAGCATGGGCGATGAAATTAGGATTACGGTTATTGCCACCGGATTTGACGAAAGCAGCAAGCGCCAAAGCCCCGTGTCCTTGGTCTTAAACGAAGAGCCAAGAAAGCCAAAAATCGCGGAGCCGAGGTTTACCAGTCCGGTTGCTCCTCCTCCGGAAATTCGCAAGCCGATGTTTAATCCCAAGCCCACTCCGCCCATTGAGCATATGGACACAGATCAGGGCACAAACCAGAATGCTTCGGAAGACGAACTCGACATCCCCGCGTTTATACGCAAAAAGATGAAATAAATTTACGAAGTACGAATTAAGTACGAACTTACGAAAATGACGCCAACTGTTTTAAAGCGACAGGATTTAGTTTATCCTGATTTAAGCTATAAAATAGTTGGCGTTCTTTTAAATGTTTATGGGCAATTAGGCCATGGTTTGTATGAAAAGACTTATCAAAAAGCCTGTGCCGTGGGTTTTGACAAAGCCGGTCTAAAATATATTGAACAATTATATGTTCCGGTGTATTTTGAAGGAAAGGTAGTGGGGAAAAATTATCTAGATTTTTTGGTTGAGAGTAAAGTTGCGGTTGAACTAAAGCGAGGCGATAAATTTTGCAAAGCTCATATAGATCAATTATATAATTATTTAGTTGCCAATAATTTACAGCTTGGGATTTTGGCATATTTTGGTCCGAACCAATTGCATTATAAGCGTATTGTTAATTTGAAGCCCAAGGCGTCTTAGTATTTTATTTCGTAAATTTTAAATCTGAGCAAAACCAATTTCGTAAGTTCGTATTTTTTCGTACTTCGTAAATTCAGCTCCGCTGGACAAACTGCCTTATCTATGCTATACTATATAAGTAAAAGTTTTCAAAGGTCGAGTCTGCCTAAAAATGGCGGAAGAAAACTTCAAGCAGCATTGAAACAAAAATATAGCCAAAGCAAAATCACTTTGGCACAAAACAAAATTAAAATTTAACCTGTTAAATTATTTCCGGATTTTTGCATTTTTCGGAAATTGTTTAATAGGCGACCCGTTCCAAAAAAATCGGCTCTGACAATTGGAGGGCTAATTTTTTACCCGGCTTAAATTAAGCGGGGACACGGAACAAGAACAAAAATCTTATGACTCGTTTTTTAACAGAGGAAACTCCGGGCAAAGTTACGGCTTTGCTTGGTACCGCTCTAACCTCAATGTTTTTTCTTTTTGCGGTTACGGTAACCAACGCGAGTTTCCAGCAAGTGGAAAAACCTTTTCCCGACCCATTCAGTCCGGTAAAGGTTGTGGCTGTGGTGGATCAGACATCCGGCAGCTACAGTAAATTTCTTTACGCCAATTTAATAAATCCCGGCGTGGAGGAATACGCATATTTTGGGGATTCAATTTCTTACATCGCCGACAATGCCGGCCCGCAGATTATGCAAATAACGGGCCTACAAAAGCTAGCCGATGCCAGAGCGGCTTATCTAGACAGGCCGCAAGTAGCCGGAGCCTTTATAAGAGCAGGCCAGGAGGCATCGTCAGGACAGGGAATTGTAATGACAAAATTATATTCAATGTTTGTTGTAAAATAAAAAGAGGCTAGTTTTTTAAAACCCTTCCTAAATTTAGGAAGGGTTTTAAATTTGTCTATAAATGAATTGGCTCTTTTCTACTGTCTCAAATTGCGGGAGGCTCTCCTATTTCAGCCATTCTTCCGCTCCCGAACTCCCACAGTGATACGTCCACGTATCGAAGTAATTTAATAACGGTCTTATATAAGGTTAAATTGACGGGACTAATAAACCGGAAAATTGCCTTTGGCAGACAGCGGGGAAATTTGTAAAAGCAGGATATGAAATCTTATTTTTTGGACTTGCGTTTTTTAAAGTTTTGGGGGTGGAAATAGTTTTTTTAAATTATTTGTGGATATCCATATGTCGCATAATTATTTTTTTGAATT
>CAIWKW010000187.1 GCA_903913365.1 Candidatus Doudnabacteria bacterium
ATTTTCCTAAAGTAATCAAGAATTATTTGGCTTTCCCGAAGCTTAAGTCTCCAGCTGGCGGCAAAAAATGCAATAAATCCCAATATGCCGGCACACATTGCCTGAATGAATAAGCCGAGTACCGTATGAGTGTTCACCAAAGGGGCAAATAAATGAAGTCCGGCATAGCTAAACAGGCCCATAATTACGCTGGCAATCATAATTTTACCTATTACAGTTCCGAGTTCGCTGTCAAATTCCTTTAAAGCTGTCAGCTGCAAACTGTCTTTGGCCAAATTTCCCCGAAGCAGGATGTATAAAGTTAGCGTGTTAAAAATACTGGCAATTGAAAATGCGGCAGCTACGCCCAAAATTCCAAACTGTTTGCCCAAAGCAAAAGCCAAACCGGCGTTTATGGCCATGGCAAAAATATTTATGGTTACCGGAGTTATTGTATTTTGCCTGGAATAAAATGCTCTGGCTAAAATTGGCGCCAGGCTTTGGCTGAGCAAAGAAAAAGTTAAAATACCCAAAGTCTGAAAAGTTAAAATGGTGTTGTCCCAGGTAAAATTGCCGTGGCCCAGGTATAGCCTTACGCCCTGCGCTCTAAACACAAGCATCAAGATAGTTAAAGGCAGCATAAAATAAAAAATTTGGATAAGCGTCTTTTTTAAAATATTCAAAAAGACAAAGTTTTGGCCTTTGGCGCGGGCTTCCGACAAAGCCGGGAACATGGCTGTGGCCAGCGAAAGAGCGATAACGCTTACCGGAATAGTCTGCAAGTTTATTGCCAAAGTAAAAATTGCAATCGATCCCGTTTCCAGTTTTGAAGCAATAAAGGTGCTAATCAGCAAACTAAAGATAGAAAGATCGATTACAAAAATTCTCGGCACATAAAGCTTCCAAAATTTCTTTAATGCTTCGTCATTAATATGCCAGGCGGGCATAAGGTGAAATGACGAGCGAAGCAGCTCCGGAATTTGAACCAGCAAATGCATAACGGCGCCGAGTATAACTCCGTAGCCAAGGCCCTGCAGGCCAAAGCGCGGGTAAAAAAAGACAATTCCAACAATTATTCCGATATTGTATAGCACCGGGGCAACGCCGGCCATAATAAACCTCTTGTAGGAATACAAAATATTCGTGCAAATATTTGAAAGGGTAAAAATTATTTGCGACAGAATAATCAGCCTGGACAGCTGTACGGTTTGAGCCAGCCTGTCTTGGGAAAAGCCCGGAACCAAAAGCCTGGTAAGCGGAAAGGCAAAAATGTAAAGTAAAATAAAAATCCCGCCTATAACCAGCATGGTAAAGGTGATTATGGTATTGGCCACATCTTTGGCACGCTTTTCGTCTTTAACCAAAATTTCCACAAACACCGGGATTAGCGCCACGGAAAGCGTGCCTAAAATAAACACATTAAATACAAAATCCGGAATGCGGAAAGCCGCGTTGTATATATCCAAAATATAAATATTATCCCCGCCAAATTTGGAAGCAAAAAGCGGATCGCGAATTAGGGCCACCAATTTTGAGAGCATTGTAAAAACCGCCACAATGGTAGCGGCTTTGGTAATTGAGAATTTTTTTTCAAACTCAAGAAATTTTTTGATCATTTACAAGTTCTATTCAAATAATCTACTTTTTTCAAAATTTCCGCATTAGTATAAATTCGTTTCATTAGTACCATTTGTATATTGGTATCTTTCATTATCCGTATCTAATTTTTGGTTAAAATTAAGCCAAACAAATAGTCCTTGTTCAATATTATATCAGAATTAAGGCCATTTGGCTGTAGATTTGCCCCGCTAAAGTTCATCCAAGCGGATTTTCGGCCGTCATAAGCCAGCTTCCAGGAAAAATCTTGATCGATTGCGCCAATTTGCTTTTGCAAAAGCAGGCTATATCTGTCCGTATTACCTAACTTAAATGGCAATTGATATGAAAGTTTTACGGTTTTACTCTCCCCGCCTTTAACTTTAAGCCAATTGCCAAAAATTGTTTTTCCGCTTTCAATGCCTATGGTCGTTCCGGTAATAGCCTCTTTAACCGAATTTTTCTCCCAGGCATAAATATTGTCCTCGGTTTTATAATCCTCTCCGGCCGGATAACTCAGATTTTTTTGGTCAAATCCCGAATTGCTAATTAGCTTACTGCCAAGCGGCACATAAATTCTTAAAAAACTGTCGTTCCCGGTATCGCTTAAAAGCGGCAAAGTGTTGGTTCTGGTAATGGTTAAATCTTCGTTTATACTGCCGTCGTTTTGGATAGTCGTTGATAGGAAAACTTTTTGGTTAATGTTCAAATCGCTTTTACTCCCGCCAAGATTACTGCTGACAACGGATAAATAGTCGCGATCGGTTTCCATTAAGCCGCCGTCCCAGTGAAACCCGACGGCTTGGCTTTCCAAGTCTTCGTTACGCGAAAATATTACAATTTGTTTTTCGTTCAAGTTGTTCTGCAAGCTTTGTGCAATTTGCGCAAGCTGGTCTTTGCTTGCTCCGCTAATTTTTTGGAGTAGCAATGGAACCATGTCGGCCAAAATTTGCTTAGGCGAATTTGTCGGCAAATTATCGCTTATAGTGCTTACAGCCTGGGTTTTTTCCACAAAATTGTCGGCATTTAAAGTCACGCCGTATTTAGGTAACGAAATCGGTCCTGTAATTTTTAGCAGATTAATAATAAGATTCGGCGTCATGGCAATAATTAAATCAGGTGTTTCGCCGCCTTCTTTTTCATAAAAGTTGCTAATTGTTTTGGCGCTGGTTGGAAAATCTGCAAACCAATTACTGTCTCTTAAGTATAATTTGTCGCTCAGGTTTAAAATTGGCGAAGGCGGCTGAACGCTCTCCTGAAGCTGGCCGTCCAGGTCATAAACGCTGCTAACGTTTAATTTGGTAATTTCCCCGTCTTGCATGTGTAAATCGCCGAACGTTCCGATAAATCCGCCTGTAGCCCTGAGTTCGTTGTTGTTTTCAAACAAAATTAAAATATTTTTTTGGCCGCTTAAACAATCTTTGACAAAAGACGAAATTTTGACAAAATTGTCCAAGACAAAACTTATCGAGTTCAGTTTATTCTTTAAATCGTCAAAAGTTTGCTGCTGTGAGGCAGGTAAAGAATTTTTGTTTATTTGGCCAACCAATTTTTGCGCCGAATTGAGCTTAAAAGATATTACCAACAGTTCGCTGTTAATGTTTTGCAAAATGTCGGCAGACGCGCCGTCTGCCGAGGTTATGCCTGCGGGACTAATTTTCAGCATATCGGCCTGGCGCTCCAAATCAACAAAATTTTGACCTGCGGATGAAATTATCTTTGCCGCCTGCAGGAGGCTGTCCGCATCATGCTTTTGAGGCAAAAAATTTAAAACCACGTTTAAAAAAACTCCGCCGCCGCTCAGCTGAGTTTGGCTTAAGGAAAACTTTTGCTCAGCCAAACTAAAATTATTTTTTGCCGAATCGTAATTTTTTGCCAAAACCTCGTCTTTGGCCAAGTTTAAATATGCACTGCCGGCGGTTGCTGTCTGAACCACCAGGCCTTTAATTTTATAGGCGGACTCGATTAAATTTAATGACGCAAAAATCGCGCAAACAATAAACGAAGCGGTTAAATAAAAAAATAGCGATTTAAAAGTTTTTTTGCTGAGCAGAGCGCTCAAACGCTTTGGCAGCAGCTTTAGGGTGTGCCTGATATCATTTTTTGCCTTATCAA
>CAIWKW010000188.1 GCA_903913365.1 Candidatus Doudnabacteria bacterium
AAATCTTTCAATCATTAAATCATTTAATTGTAAAATCCTTATGCCCAACCACAAAAAACCCAAAATCAGCAAAACCCAAAAATCAAATACCAAATTTATTTTCGTTTCCGGAGGCGTTATTTCCGGAATAGGCAAGGGAATTACATCTTCCTCCATTGGGGCGATTTTAAAGGCTAAGGGTTTTTCTGTCAGTCCGGTGAAGGTGGATATGTATTTAAACCAGGACGCGGGTACCATTAGGCCGCAGGAACACGGGGAAGTGTGGGTAACCAAAGACGGCATAGAAACAGACCAGGACCTTGGACACTACGAGCGTTTTATTGGGGAAAATATAATGCGGGCCAATTATATTACTACCGGGCAAATTTATGCCGAAGTTTTGCGCAAAGAAAGGGCTTTTGAATACAACGGGGAAGATGTGGAAGCTATTCCGCACGTTACGGACGAAATTATCCGCCGCTGGCAAGTGGCCGGCAAGGGTTTTGATTTTTGTTTGATTGAACTTGGCGGAACAGTGGGGGAGTATCAAAACGCAATTTTCTTTGAAGCCACCCGTATTATGAAACTCCGCGATCCTCAAACCGTTTTTCATATCCATGTGGCCTATTTGCCAATCCCGTCTTATTTGGGAGAAATGAAATCCAAGCCGGTTCAACAGTCGGTTCGCGTGCTTAACAGCATGGGAATTGAGCCGGATGTGGTGGTGGGAAGAAGCGAAGTGCCCATGGACGACCGCCGCAAAGAGCGCGTGGCCTTGTTTTGCGGCGTAAATAAAGACCATGTGCTGTCTAATCCGGACGTAGGCAGCATTTACGAGGTACCGGTAATTTTGGAAAATCAGCATGCCGGCGAAATTATTTTGGAAAAATTTGGGATGAAGGCCAAACAGCAGGATTTGCGCCAGTGGAAGCAATTGGTCCATACCATCAAAACCGTAAAAAAAGAAGCGCACATAGCAGTGGTAGGAAAATATTTTGGCGTAGGCAAATTTCAATTAGCCGATTCTTATGTTTCGGTTATCGAATCCATTAAGCACGCGGCTTGGGCAAACAAGGTTAAGCCGGTAATGCACTGGATTTCCAGCCTGGATGTGGAAAAACAGGGCGCAAAGGCCGTTTTAGGCAAGTACGACGGCATTGTGGTGCCGGGCGGGTTTGGGAGCAGAGGAACCGAGGGAATGATTCAGGCAATCCAGTATGCCCGCGAACATAAGGTTCCTTATCTTGGCCTATGCTACGGCATGCAAATGGCTACCATTGAATTTGCCCGTAACGTGGCTAAATTAAAAAACGCGAATACAACCGAAGTGGACGACGATACCCCGCATCCGGTAATTCATATTATGCCGGACCAGGCAAAAAAAATGCTGAACAGGGAATACGGTGCCAGTATGAGGCTTGGCGGCTGGGACTGCGTTTTGACCAGAAAGACCCTTACGGAAAAATGTTATCTGGATTGCGGAGTAATTAAAAAAACCGGTAAGCCAAAAATTAACGAACGCCACCGCCACCGCTATGAGTTTAACAATGAATACCGCGACCAGTTGGTAAAAGCCGGTTTGGTTATTTCCGGAACAACGCCCGACGGCCAGTTGGTGGAAATAGTTGAACTTAAAGATCATCCGTTCTTTGTCGGCTCCCAATTCCATCCGGAATTCCAATCCCGCCCTCTCGCCCCGCACCCTTTGTTTTACGGCTTTATGAAAGCGGTTGTGAAGCTGAAAAAATAGGTTAATGATTACATCAAGGGGACACCTTGTGCTGCACAAGGTGTCCCCTTGATTCTACATAAAGACAAAATAAAACCCCCGTATGGGGGTTTTAAAATATTTTTTACGATTCCTATTTGGCTTTGGCTGCCACAACATTTACAATCTTGGTTTTTGCCAAATTGCCGTGGAATTTTTTTACCATCTTATGCTGGAATTTTACCAAGCCTGTGGCCAAAGAGTACAGGGTGCTGTCGCCGCCCATGCGGACGTTTTTGCCGGCGTGGTACTTGCTGCCGTGCTGGCGGACAATTACCTGGCCTTTTTTAACGGCCTGATCGCCAAAAATTTTAACGCCTAAGCGTTTGGAAACTGAGTCGCGGCCAAGGGCTGTACTGCCGCCCGCTTTTTTATGAGCCATAATTCTCCACAAATCACTAATCACACAAATGAACACAAATCTCCCTGCAGTTATTTGCAGTATTTGTTCCTATTTGTGATTAGTGGATAATTTAATTTTTTTCAAACACCACTATTTCCCTGGCGACAATCTGATCCTTGCGGTCATAAATCGCTGTTTTGCGGTTGGTGAGCTTTAAAAAGTTCATCTTTTTCGCTAAAACCGGGGGAATAATATCCACTAAATTATATCCTAACGCGCCTATAAAGTCAAGGCTGGGCAGCATTTCATAGCTGTCGCGGGTCCTTTTATAAGCCGGAATACATATAACAACTCGGCTCTTTTGGGGTAAAAATTTGCTGTATTCTTCAAAGCTTTTTTTGTAGAGATGTTCCAGGTCTTTAAAATTTTTGGCTATTTCGTCGGGTTTTGGATATTTGATATAAATAGGGCCCAAGGTGCTTTCCGTAACCACTCCGCTTACTTTTTGTCCCGATTTTTCAATTAAGCTTGCTACCTGCATGGCATCACAAACCTCAACGCCGTATTTGCCGGGAGCAACTTTATAGCGATTTCTAAACCATTCCAAATTTTGCTCGCTGCCCTTAATTGCTGTTTTATTAATATCACTGCCAATCATCCTAAACCCAAGAAGCAGTCCTTCCTGAATAATGGTTCCTATTCCGCAAAAAGGATCTAAAATAGTATCGCTCTGTTTACAGCCGGAAAGATTTAACATTATTTGCGCAACTTTTGGCGGAATCATGCCTTGTTTTTCGTCTCTAACCGGCCGTTGATAATCTCTGCGCCCGTAGTCTTCAAAATCCTGCACCTGCAAAGTTTTTGCCACGAAAATGGTGTTCGTGGCGGCCAAAATGCATATTTCCGCGCCCTTAAGTAAAAGCAAATTTTTGGTAACAACCACGCTGGCTAAAGACAGGGAGTTAAATTCCGGAAGCACCAGTCTTACGCTGGCTCCCGTATCGGTTAGCCCGGTTTTTATCATCATGCCCAGGCGCTTTGGTTCGCTAAAAATATTGGAACCCGGAAAGTCATCTTTTTTTCTTGGATCAGGCTGCCTTAAAAGAGCCATGTCCAAAATATAGATGCTTATGCCAAATTGCACTTTGCCTTTGTATTCTTTAAAAAATTGTTTTTTCAGGACGCTTGGTTTGAAATAATGCTTTAAGGCAAAATTAATGGAATCTTGTTCGCGCTTTTTTATGATGTCAACAATTTCCAGTATTTTTATCACTCCGCCAAGTTTTTTTTGCAGCTTTTCGGTGTTTATCGGGT
>CAIWKW010000189.1 GCA_903913365.1 Candidatus Doudnabacteria bacterium
CACAAGTTGGCACCCAGTTGTCCCGAAATGATACAAAATAGACAATTATGTTTAAAATTACTCCCAAAACCACACTCCACCCCGCCAAACTCCACTTTGACTTTAGACTAAAAATTTTCATACAGCTTTTATTTTTCGTCCCCTCTCCATTTCATGGAGAGGGACAGGGAGAGGTTAATTATTTAAAAATTTCTTTCCTAATTATTTCTAAAACTCCATCAATATTACTGTCTAAATCATTATTCCAAAATCTTAAAACCTTATAGCCGTTATTTTCTAAAAATAACTGTCTTTCTTTGTCCGCATTTTTTACTTCCGATTGGCTATGATGCCCGCCATCAAGTTCAATAATTAATCTTTTTCCCTGGCAACAAAAATCAACAACATAGCTTCCTATCGGTACTTGCCTTTTAAACTTTAAACCATAAAACCTGTTTGCTCTTAAATAATACCAGAGTTTGCGCTCCCAGGGAGTTGAACGCCTTCGCAAAATCTTCGAGATTGTCTTTAAATCTTTGCCCTCCAGCATTTAACCTCTCTCCTGTCCTCTCCCCATTATATGGGGAGAGGAACCATCTGTTTAATCTTCCTAATATTTAAACCTTACTCTTTCTCACCAAAACTTTTTTTATTGCCTCTTTAATACTCTCTACCCCCATCCCGTATTTTTCAATTAATTCTTCCGGCTGGCCACTCTCGCCAAAGGTATTTGGCATGCCGACCATTTCCACGGGAACGGGATAATTTTGCGCCAAAACTTCGCACACGGCGCTGCCGCAGCCGCCCATGGTTTGATGCTCCTCCAAAGTTACCACTGCTCCGCATTTTTTGGCCGCGCTGATTATTGTTTTTGAATCAATCGGTTTTATGGTGTGATTATTTACAACCATTACCGATATTCCTTCTTTTTTCAGTTCCATTGCCGCAAGCAAGCCGTTATAGAGCACCGGTCCACTGCCGATGATTGCCACATCCGTTCCCTGTTTAAATATTTCCGCTTTTCCGATTGCAAAAAAACTTTCTAAAGTTGTTATTATAGGAGTTTTCTCCCGACCCAAGCGAAAATATACCGGACCTTCGTATTTGGCCGCAGCCAGTACGGTTTTTTTCGCTTCCAAGGCATCGCACGGCACTTCCACCACCAAATTCGGAAGCACGCGGGTAATGGCAACATCTTCCAAAGCCTGGTGTGTGGCTCCGTCCGGGCCAACCGAAACTCCGGTATGGCAGCCGGCAATTTTTACATTGGCCTTGCTGTAACAAACACTAACCCGCAGCTGATCCCAATTGCGCCCCGGAGAAAAAGTCGCGTAAGAAGACACAAAAGGAATTTTTCCGTACAGGGCCAAACCCGCGGCAATACCCATCATGTTTTGCTCAGCCACCCCGCATTCCACAAATCTGTCCGGATATTTTTTGGCAAACCCGTCCACGCGTGTGGACTCGGCCAAATCGGCCGTTAAAACAACAGCACCAGGTTCCTGTTCTCCCAATTCCAAAAGCCCTTCGCCATAACCATTTCTGGTTGGCGCCTGCTCTATATCTTTTTTCCCGATTTTTGAATTTAGTGTAGCCATTTTAATTACGGAGCCAATAAAGGTTCTCCGGAGCTGAACTCCGGGGCATTAAGCAAGGAGATATCTACATTTCGCAGCAGAGCTGCGAAGTATTTAACCTGTGTTATCTCCTCGGCTCGCCCGGGCCTTGATGGCTGGACTCGCCTACGTCGCTAATAAATCTTCTTCATCAACCACGCTCTTGCCGGTTTTATAATAGTTAAAGTTTAAACGGTTTATGTCAATAATTTGTTCCGGATTTATGCCGGCCGGATTCCAAACCGAAGAAGGAATGGGACGTTTTGTGGTGCCGGAAATTTTATAAATTTTGGCATTGCCCTGAAGGCGAATATACTGAGCGTTTTGATAATAATCAAATTCGTCCTGACCCACTGTTTGAACGTCCTCCAGCTTGCTACCGTAAGAGTCAAAAATTGCCGTGTTAAAATCGGGAATCTTTAAATTATTCGGGGCTACCCAATAAATATCTGTTGTGCCATCCAGCTCAATTAGCCTTGGGCCGGAAAGATACAGAGCCTCGGGAATAGTTAAAGCCCCGCTACCGGAGTCCGCCGGCATTTGTAATCCGGATGAAAACTGCAAACCGCTTTGCGTTGTTGTGGCCGAGCTATCAGTACTGGTCGACATTGTCAGGTCGGCCAAAGACAAGCCCGGCATCAGCAGGCCTACGGCCATGGCTATTAAAAACAATTTATTTTTATTTATCATTCATTTATCCATTAATTGTTAAGTGGTTTTTCCCGGAGCAAGGGGAACAACCGGATGTTTTTCCCCAAAAAACTCCGTGACCTTCTCTTTGTTCCTTAAATAAACAAAGGAAACCCCCAGCAGAATAAAACCAAAAATAATAAACGACACGGTTTTATAAACCGTCTCCAAATTAAACGCATCATACAAAAAGACTTTGGCAATTGCCAATCCAAACAGAACCATGGAAAGTTTGCGATACGAATGAAACCCTTTTATTGCCCCCAAGCTGACAATTAAAACTGCTTCCGCCGCCCACCACAGGCTCATGAGTACATTGCGAATATTCATGGAATCGGAACTGCTGTAATGCATATACAATTCGCGGGAAAAACCAAACCACAAAAGCAACGCGCCGGACACCTGGACAGCCGCGGAAACCTTGAGCTCGTCCGCTTCGGCTTCGGGCCGGGTAAAAAGCCAGCCCACAAAACCCAAGCCAATAGATTCCACAAGCAACGATAAAAACTTCAGGTTCAAAATAAAGACCACAGGGTAGGCATCATAATAAAGAACACGGAAAAAATTTACGCCCAAAAGAACAATTCCGTAAATACGCAGCTCTTTTAACTTTAATTTAAAGCCCGAATAAACCGCCAGCATGCCAAAAAACCCGATGAATAAATCTATTAAACTGTTGTTCGATTTATACAGAATTGCCAAAATAGAAAACAGCATGCCTCCATAAAGCAAAATATAGCTAAAATCTTTTTTCCCGGTTCGACTAATTATAATATACCCGGCTATCCAAACGGCAGCTCCCACCGCGTACATAATACAAATTTGATTGGTTAAATTTTCCATTCCCAAAAGCCCGGAAACACAAAAGGCATAATACAAACTGGCAAAAATGTAAAACACCCCTAGGCCGTGGTCAACATTCGGATTTTGATTATTGGAATCGCTTTGTTTCTTAAAAATATAAGCGCTGCCAACAATAAACAGCAGGGCGCTTAATCCCAAAAAAATCAAAGAAAAAGTTCTGTTCGGCTCTCCCAAAGAAGCCGTGTCCCAAAGATGCAGATAATACAAACCGGACCCTGCCGCTGACAAATACAGCAAATAATAAGCCAAGTTGCCGAACACGGAGTACAAAACATAAATTTGCAGCAAAATGAAGTAAACGTACATAACGAGCGGCTGACCAATGTTCACCAAGCCGGGAGTTACATAAGCGCCAATTAACGCCATTAAAGCAATGGCAATAGAATGATAGCGGCGCGACAAAAATGAGGCCAAAAGCGTAACTAAAATTAAACAAACAAAGCCCAGCGCCTGAGGAATTAAATTATACCAGCCAAAAGCGGCAAAAACCGTAAAATACAAAAGAGGGATTCCCCCGCCTGTCATAAGCGAGCCGTAAAGCGGAATTCGTTTTTTCCAAAAATCTCCCAAAACAAGCAAAATGCCGGCCACCACTAAGCCTAAAACTATTCGCATGGCCGGAGCTATCCAGCCGTTATCAATTGAAAGCTTGTAAAAATATCCAATGCCCGCCAAAACCGCCAGCATGCCGGCCCTGCTTACCCAGACCATAGCCTTGGTCATATCAAACTGTTTCGGCAAAGACGAAGCCTGAGAAACCTGGGCAATAGCCGCCTCGGGCGCCGGCGCTGCCCGCCTAAAACCGGAAGGATCGGCCAATGAAGCCGTTTGCTCAGCCGGCGTGGCTGGCACGGAGGATGACTGATAAGCGCTGGATCGGTGAAGCACCAATGTGCTGGCAATTATATCGTGAAGTGCTTGTTTCTTATCCGTAAGCCCGGCCATAATAAACCCAATACCCAGCGTAAACGAAGAAATAAATTTTGACCAAAAACGCGCGTTTGCTTTTGCAAAAGTAATTCGATTTCCGTTCATATCGGTTACAACCAGCCCTACCATATGTTTTCCCAAAGTACCCTGACGGGAGGAACTTTCCATTAAAGTGAAATAAAGCCACCAAACTATAATCGACAGCCAATTATTGTCGAAGAAAGATCCATAATACCCCATTGAGGGATAATCCGAATAAGAATTGTTCATGTTAAAAAAACCTTGCAAAAAGGACTGGACAATGAATGTGCAAATTCCAATTAAAGTCGCGTCGATTAAAAAAGCCAAAAAACGCATCCAAAAACCGGCATAATTTCCCGGAGCAGCCGTCTGACTTACCGGGTTTTTTGGCGCAGAAACTGGAATTGAAGCAGTTTGGGAAACTGCCACAGGGTTTCCGCAATGCGAGCAAAAAGCCGCTCCGCTGTTTATTGTCCCACCGCACTTTGTACAAAACATATTTTTTTATTTAATGATTTTTTTA
>CAIWKW010000190.1 GCA_903913365.1 Candidatus Doudnabacteria bacterium
AATTAATTTATTAAAACAAACAGGAAACGATAATAATTTTCAGAAGCTGACCCCAAAAATTTTGATATGGGTTTTTCTGGCAGCGTTGGTTGTACTGGCCGGCTACTACGGGTATGTTATTTATCAGGGCCAAAAATATCAAAAAGATCTGGAAGCAGAGCAGATAAAAATTAATTCGGAAATTACAGAAGCCAACAGTACGGGCAACAGGAGCGAGCTTTTAGTTAGGCAGCAACAGCTGCAGTATTTTACCAAATTAATTAAAAATCATCTTTATTGGTCTCAAATATTTTCTAAATTGGCGGATGTAACATTAACCAAAACTTCTTATACCAGCTTGGAGGCGGATTCATCCGACGGAAGCGTAAGTTTAAATGCAAGGGTGCCTAGCTTGGAAGACTTGGACAAATATATGCAAGTTTTCAATCAGCCGGAAGTGGTTAAATATTTTAGTAATGTTCGAATCGGAGCATTTAATAAAGTTCAATCAAAAGATTCGGCACAAATAGAATTCCAGGTTAAAATGGACTACGATCCAAGTATTATTCAGTATAATAACGGAAAAAATAATTAAATGGACATCGGCTTACATAAAAACATCAATATAGGCATAAGCCCAAAATTAGCCTCTCCCAACAATCCTGTGGTGGAGATAATTTTGTTGATAATTGTTGGCGTTTTGTTTTTTTGGTTTATAATTTTACCGAAACAGTCAGCCGTTGCCGAACAAAAAACTCAACTTGATGCATTAAAAGCTCAAGAAGTTGAAACCTCAACCAACTTGCTTTCATTGCAGAATTTGGTTGCTCAGCTTAACTCCGATAAGCAGGATGTCGGTTACCTTGACCAGGCTATTCCTTTAAGAGGCGATTCCATAAATTTGCAGCTTTTGGTTCAGCATTTGGCGGACGCCAATCAGGTTACGGTGGGCAGCTTAAATGTAGCCGGCGGCGGGAACGGGCCGGTGGCTGGAGACAAGGCTTTACTAAATAACCCCTATGGAGTTCCCAGGGTTTTACAAAAATTAAGCGGTACGGTTACGGTAGAGGGACCCTTTAGCCAGCTGAAAGCATTTTTATTGTCACTTGAAACCAGCGGCAGGATAATTGATATTTCTTCCATAAGCGTGGACAGTTCCTCTAAGGGAAATTTAAATTTAAGAGTTATTTTTACCGCTTATTATTTTGCGCCTTAACAGATTAAATTAAGAAGATGGATAAGAAACAAATAATTCAAATTAGCGTGATAGTTATAGCCTTCGGCGCTGCCGGCTTGGTTTTATATAATGGATTGTTTAAAAACAATTCTTCCGGGCCTGAACTAGTCGGAAATATGGCTTCTTCCACGGGAGCCTCTATTGCAGCCGGTCAGGCCATACAAAATGCCAAACAAATTTTGCCAAATGGAGATACTTTGGATTTTAGTGTTCTTCGCAACCCTAACGGACCTCAGCTGCACTTTAATCAAATTATTTATCCTCAACTTAACCCTGCTTTGGATGTTGGTGTTAATGAAAATAATTTAATTTCCAACGGTAATTCTACCGGGCAGTAAAAAGCCTTATAATGCAAGTTGATTTTGTCGCCCTGAGCGGAAATAGATTGCCAATAAATGGAAAGGCAATTATCTAACGGACTGTTTTTTATCAAAGACATAAATCTTTATGGATTTACAGACAAAAATTAATGCTACCAGCAGTTCTTCCCCGGGATTTGAAAAGTTTTTGGTTGATAACGGATTTATTAAAGCTCCCATTGCTGCTCAAATACGTCAGCTGCAGCAAAAAACCGGTCAAGACTTCGGCCAATTACTGATTACCCAAAAAGCGCTGGAAGAAGAGGATTTGGCCAAGGCTAAGGCCGCTTTTTTTAATATTCCTTATGTGGATTTGCGGCAAGTACAGGTTTTGCCGTCCGTTTTATCGTTGATTCCTCAAGAATCAATAAACTTTTATAATTTTGTTCCTTTTGAACTTGTGGGAAGAAATTTGAAAGTGGCCATTACTGATCCGGGAAATCTTTCGGCTTTGGAAGCTTTGGAATTTTTGGGGCAAAAGCAAAATTTACAGGTGCAGTTGTATTTGGCTTCGGATGTTTCGGTGGGAATAGTCATTGGCAAGAAGCAAAATTTAAAAAAAGTTGTTGGGGAAGCTCTTCAGGATATTCAAACAAAAGAAGCGGTGGACAAAAAACCGCTTATGGAAAAAAAGGAGGCAAAACCCCAGGTTATTGAGGACGCCCCGATTATTAAAATTGTGGAGGTTATATTAACCAACGCGATTGAGGCCAACGCATCCGATATTCACATTGAGCCTTCGGAAAAAGATGTCAGGGTTAGGTACAGGATTGACGGCATTTTGCATACGTCATTAATGCTTCCCAAAAGCGTTCACCCGGCCATCATAACCAGAATTAAAATTTTATCGAATTTAAAGATTGACGAATCGCGTCTTCCTCAGGATGGCCGGTTCCATATGGAAGTGGGAAAGAAATCGGTGGATTTGCGCGTTTCCATCTTGCCTCTAATTTACGGGGAAAAGATTGTTATGCGTATTTTGGATAAAACCGGCAGCGTACCGACTTTGGAACAGCTTGGTTTTAGAGGCCGTGCCCTAACTTGGGTAAAGGAAAACATCAGAAAAACCCACGGAATATTTTTAATTACCGGTCCTACCGGAAGCGGAAAATCCACAACTTTATATTCGATCTTATCCATTTTAAACACAACGTCGGTAAATATAGTTACGCTGGAAGATCCGGTGGAATATTTTATTGAAGGAGTTAACCAAAGTCAGATTAATCCGGACATCGGACTGACTTTTGCCGCGGGGCTTAGGAGTATTTTGAGGCAAGACCCCAATATAGTAATGGTTGGTGAAATTCGCGACAGGGAGACCGCGGAGCTCGCGGTCCAGGCGGCGCTTACCGGGCACCTGGTATTTTCCACGCTCCACACCAACAATGCCATTGGAGCCATTCCTCGTTTAATGGACATGGGTATTGAACCGTTTTTATTGACCTCGTCCATAAATGTTGTAGCTGCCCAGCGCTTGGTTAGAAAAATATGTCCCGATTGCCGGAAAGAAGTTCCAATATCCCAGGCTTTTGAGGAAGAGCTGCTGAAAGAATTAAAAACCATTCCCGACGATTATCTTGAAGGAATAGATAAGAAACATCTTAAAATGTACAAAGGCGACGGCTGCGATAAATGCGGCCATACCGGCTATAGGGGGCGCATGGGAATTTTTGAAGTTTTGCCTTCAACAAATGAAATTCAGGATTTGGTTTTATCCCATTCTTCGGCTCAGAAAATTTATGATGTGGCTCAAAAGTTGGGAATGATTACCATGAAGCAGGATGGCATGG
>CAIWKW010000191.1 GCA_903913365.1 Candidatus Doudnabacteria bacterium
CTCTGGTTCTTACTTTTGCCGCAAAGGTTCTTGCCACAACATCCACAATTTTTACCGGGACCAATTGAGGAGATTGTTTGTTTTTGAATATACTCCCGAATTTTGGATCCATGGTTGGCTCAAGCCTAAATGGTTTGGCCATAACAACCGCCCCGCGGGGCCAAATTGTCTGCATCTCAATAATTTCTTCAATTCTTTTTTTATCCAATCCGGCATCTTTACCCTTCATGCCCCAGGCCGATCTTACATACTCAATCATGTCTTTGGCTACGATATTGTTTAAAGGCGGAGTAATGCCCCACTCTTCCAAAGTTTCAATTTGTTCCGGAGTTGGAGGATATTTATCCGGAGGGATTTCCGTTTTCTGCATTTCGGTATAAGCTGGCGACTGTTCCGGGCTTTCCGGGTTAAACGAAGGTTTTTCTGGCATATTTAATAGGAGCGGTTAATTTATATTAATTAATAATAGCAGGATGCGGGCAATAATAAAAGAAAATATCCGGCAGCTCATTTTTTTGCCGGATATTTCTATTAGTTAAAAGATTTTTACCACGCCCCTTCGGGTGGACAATTCGCGCGAATTGTCCAGTTGAAAGAATTATAAAAAAAGTTTGATGGAGTTTTTTAAATCGGTCGGCAGGCCTTTGTTTAAGGTATAATATACGTGGCCTTGCTTGCCTTCTGCCTCCAGGACATCCAGATTTTGCAAAATTATTAAATGCTGGGATGTAGCCTTAAGCGATATATCAAGTTCTTTGGAAATTTGGGTAACATTTAAATTTTGTCCACTTCCGAGCATTTGGATAATTTTTATCCGGTTAATGTTGCCCAGAGCCTTAAAAATAATTGTCCAGCGCTTACTCATAAATTTATAACTACTTTACTACCCTAATTATATCACTTCCTTACGACTGGACAATTCGCGCGAATTGTCCACTAGAAAATCTGTCTTAAAAAATGTGGCTATTTCTTTAGATCAAACCCGATTCCATTGGTTTGAGCATTTGTTGATAAACAACAAGAGGGTTAAAGTTAATTTTACGCTTTTTCCAATCTGTAATAATTCTTATTGGTAACGCCTCTGGCGGTATTTGAAAGCCATCGGCTGAAACAATATTATATTCGCTCCCAAGCATGGCAATCCTCCAAAAAGAATAATTTCCTATAACTGCTTCGTGCGTAGCTGTACGCTCGCTAATAATATATTGAGTACCGCTAAGCATGTCTGTAACCGCAATGCTTTTGTTCTGTTCAATAAGGTCAACGCGAAATAAACTATATCGATTAGTTAAAATTAAATCCGAATAAATACTTTTATATTCAAGGGTTAATTGTTTTTGGTGAATAAATAAATACTCTTCCAACACTGTTCTTTTACTGTTAAGTAGACAGTCAAAAACCAGCCATTCATTAAAAAACTCGCTGGCCATCTTACTTATACTCAATTCGTTTAATTCCTTTATATCTTCAATATCAAAAAAATCACATAAAGCCTCATCCATAGCCGGAGCAAATTTTGGGTTTTTTTGAAAATATTCTATAACTTGGCTTATTGTTCCTTTGGGTAGCATAATTACGGTGATTAA
>CAIWKW010000192.1 GCA_903913365.1 Candidatus Doudnabacteria bacterium
CATTAAATAATCACAACAAACTAAAACCAGACGAGGCATCAATAGCCAAATCTTTAATAAAAAAAACTTATCTCGAAAATCGGTGTAAATTCAAAAGCATTAAATATGAGGGCATTGGCGGGCTTTCAAAGAAGCTACTAAGCTCAAATTATTATATTTTTTGTCTGTTGTGTAAAACATTACAAATTCGACAGTCACTAATCAAACATTAAACACTTAGGTGCTCTATTTTTGGATTCAAATGTAGTTTTTTATTCTGTCAAAAATTACTACTTATCTGTGATGAAATACTTCAAAAATGCGTGACATTTTAAAATCAGGCAGTAAAGTCGCTTTCGCTACTTTAGTTGGAATCTTAGGCCAGGCGGTCACCGGAAAGATATTAACTGTCGAGTTGGGTGCAGCAGGGGCGGGACTTTATGGAATATTGCGCCAATTACTGCAAAATTTAACCCTTGTCGGTTCATTAAATGGGCAGAGTGCATTGGTTCAAGGTATCGCACGTCATTCAGAAAAAACGGAACAGACCCATTTTTCAGGAAGCGTTCTTGGTATCCAGATTGCAATCTCTGGAGCCTTGGCCTTGGCACTACTTCTTGGTGCTCCATGGTTGGGACCATACCTTATACCGCATCCACAGGCCGTTGAGCTTTTGCGCTGGCTGTCCTTGGCGATGCTGGTGCTTGTTGCTAATGCTTATGTACTAGGCATTCTCAATGGTCATCGATTGATTAACGATTTGGTTAGGTTCCAACTCTTAGGACCCATTGCAACACTGATTCTCGTTTACCCTTCGGTTTTGCTTATTCGTGCAAACCACACAATCGGTTTTTTTCTAATGCTGGTAGGTGCATCAGCATTAATCACGTTGGTTGCCGCGAGGGCAGTCTGGCGTGCCGGTTATCTACCGGGCATAAGGAACATTCGTATTCGAAAGGCCGATGGGGCGCAATTCTTACATATGTCGGGGGTTCTTACAGCGGCGGGCATCATCGCAACTGGTGCTCAATTCTCTCAAAGCTGGATGGTGGCTAAATGGATGGGGTTGGCGCAGGCGGGGCAGTTTTGGACGGCCTGGACCCTCAGTATGACCTATTTGTCCTTGGTTCTTGGTTCTTTGGGAACCTATTACTTGCCTAGCCTAAGTCGATTAAAAGACCCAACAGCCCGAAGGGCACTCATCCGAATGTACCTTCAACTGGTCCTTGTAGTTGCACCACTTCTTGTGTCTCTAGTGATAGTTCTAAAACCATTAGTGATTAAAATTATGTTCAGTGAAACCATGTTGCCTGCCCTCGAGGTGATGCGCTGGATGCTTATCGGTGATTTTTTCAAAGCAGTCTCATACATATTTTCATATCCAATGATCGCCTTCAATGACTTGCGATGGTTATTTTGGACAGAAATTCTTTTTTCAATGGGTATGGCTGTAGCTAGTTGGGTTTGGATAGGTTTAGGCGGTGATATTGAGGGTTTAGGGATGATCTTTATGATCAACTATGTATTTTTCTTTTTATATACGATGTTCTATGTTCATTTAAAACACGGATTTAATTTTACTATTGGTGAGGTTGGTCGGTTTATGATTGGAATAACCTTGGTTTTATTTTTATCATATTTTACCTGGAATAGTGCAAATGTCAGTTTGTATGATATTGGTTCACTTGTTTTATTCTGTAGTATTTTTTGCATAATGTCACTACTTGGACTCAATTGGCGAAACTTGCGTAAATTTTCCAGAAAATAACTTTATTACTCGTTCTGCATGATGTCCAATCGAAGCTATGTTCTTTTTTACCCAAGTGTGGAGCTTGGCGGCGCAGAAATTCTTTTTGCCCGCCTGGCTGATCAATTAGCTAATCGAG
>CAIWKW010000193.1 GCA_903913365.1 Candidatus Doudnabacteria bacterium
AGCGGTGACTGGAGTTCAGACGTGTGCTCTTCCGATCTTGACATAACTTTCGATGTGTTTAAAAAGTTTTTCACTTTCTGTTTCGGTGAAGTCAATTCTTTGCGAAAAATTTTCGCTAAAACCCCATCCAATAAAGCGCTTTCTTTTTTCGAGGATTTTTTGGGGATCAGTTTTGCCCAAAAGCGAATCTAACATTTCTTTTTGGGTTAAAAAACGAACCTGAGTTGTTGTTAAATACAGCCTGCGGGCAATTTCTTTATATAGGGGTAAGAGGTAAAATCCTGCAAAGCTGACAAAGTACTCGGCTTCGTTTCGGGTGTCAACAGTTAATCCAAAGTCGGTAAAAATTTGAAGGTCTTTAGGTTCAATTTTATATTCCCTTACTATTTTACGTAATTCTTGATTTCTTAAAAGCGTGTAATTTTTTAGTTTTTTGTATTCTTCTCTAAGCGTTTTTAGGGGTTTTGATAGAGCTTGCGTAAGCTCCTCTCCATAGTGGTGGGCTAGCCAGGGATCACCATAGCAAAAGACCGGTAAAAATCCGAATTCTTTTGCAAGTTTTTGTGCAGACAATTTTAAATTGGTGCGCTTTTCTTTAATTTTTATCAGTGCCCCGGTAACAGCCTTTTTTTCGAGCAAAGTTGTGGAAATTTTTTCAGGCTTGGTTAAAATAAACAAAACCCGGTTGTATTCTTCGGAATCTTTATTCAACCCGAGCTTGTTAACAAGAATATTTTCCATTTTAGGAGTCCAATATTCTTCCCCAAGCCAGGCGAACTGGTCGAAAATTGATAAACGGTGCACCAGGTTTCTTATGCCATTGAATTCTTTTGCCAGCTCTCTGTTAGAGAGCTCTTTGGGATATTTGGGACTTTTTGCTACACTTTTTTTTGCGGCTTCGACAAGTGGGTAAAAACTCAAAAGTTTTTTTTCAAGAGCTCGGCGGTTTGCTTTTCTAATTTTATCAATTTGCCAGTAGAGCTGGGCAAAATATTTTTTTGTAACATAAGCATGCTGGAAGCCTTTGGAAAATTCGTAAATCAACATGGAATCTTTGGGTACGCCGAAGAGCTGCTTGAAGTATCGGTTAGTGTATTCCCCATGCCAAGTCTCGCAGTCGCCGGGAGGCAGCGACCAAACACCCATTTTAACCACTTCATTTTTGAAATAGGGATTTTTCATATTTTTCTTACTGTGCCTTTATTGGCGTCCACTTCCACCACGTCGCCATCTTTAAATACCTTGGTCGCGATTTTGGTGCCAATAACGCAAGGCTTTTTTAATTCTCTGGCCACAATGGCGGCGTGGCACATAATTCCTCCTTCGTCGGTTACAATTCCCGCGCATTTGCTAAGTGCAGGCATAAGCGAAGGGTTTGTGTTTATAGAAACAACAATATTGCCGGCACGAAATTTTTTCATATCTTCATTCGAATTTAAAATACAAACTTTTCCGCTTACAATCCCCGGAAAGGCTGTTTTGCCCTTAACAGCCTGGTCTGCTTTTATAATATGTTTTAAAAGCAAAAAATCAAATGCTTTTTTATTATATTCGAAAGACATATTCTGATTTTTGTCGTCTCTCCAGAATGCCTGCCATAAATGGCGCTGCTCCAATTCTTTTTTATTTGGAAAGTTTTTTTTCTTGTATATGCTTTCTATTTCCGACTCAGTTAGATATTCAGTGAGCGACGAGCTATTGCCTGTAAGCACGGAAGCCTTTTTTGCAATTTTCGGAAAGATTTTTGATGCAAATTCAGGATAACGGCTTTGTGCCCGCAGTTTTTCAAATTGTCCTAGAAGATGTTTAAATTTTATAATGTCTTTTCCGGCCTCGGCTTGTGAGTTTGCGGCCGATAAAACGCGATAGGGAATAATGGTTCCATATATGAACGCCAGCTCAAAGGCCTCCATTATTGTTTTAAAACTTTTTACATCAATAATATGGTTCTGCTTTCCAGAATAATATTTTGCTAAAAGAGCGTCCGCCTCCTCATTACATTTTTTTGCTTTATTGGCCCACAAGTTTAATTTTTTTGGCCGTTTTTTTAGCAGCGAAAAAAAATACTCATCAGCGCGCGTCATTTCTTTTTTTGACCGC
>CAIWKW010000194.1 GCA_903913365.1 Candidatus Doudnabacteria bacterium
AAACAAAAAACAGCGCGATAAACTTATAGTCCTAAAGAGTCTGTCAAAAGAAATAGTTTTGCTTTCCAATTTTCTAATAGCCTTAAACTCCTGGCGGGATTCCAGAAAAGCATTTAATCAGATGTCCGGAAACATAATTCAAAAATTCGCTAAAGAATTTTCAATCAGATCAAAAACTCAATTAAAAGCTATAGAATACCTATTTTACTGGGAATTGCAGGATCTGTTAAAACCAGACCGAACCTTAACAAAAATAATTTCCGGAAAAAGATTCAAAAACTTTCTATTCCATTGCAAAAGCAGGGATCATTTAGATTTTTATTACGGCAAAGAAGCTTTTGCTATTAAAAAACTGGCGGACAAGCTTATAGGAAAAAATGCCGGCTTAAAAGGGCAGGTTGCTTTTCCGGGAATTGTTATTGGCAAAGCCAAAATTATTAAATCCCAAAAAGATTTTTGTAAAATGAAAAAAGGCGACATTTTGGTGGCGCCCAATACCAGGCCGGAATATGTGCCCATTATGAAAATTGCCGGAGCTATAATTTCCGAAGAAGGAGGTATTACCTGCCATTCTGCAATAGTCTCCCGCGAACTTAAAATCCCCTGCATTGTGGGTGCTCAAGGCGCAACAGATACGTTTAAAGACGGCGACTTGGTTGAAATAAACGCCAACTTGGGTACAATTAAAAAAGTATGAAAAAAGCCCTGCCAAAAAAATACAAATGGGAAGTGGTTGCCGGGGATTTTAATTCCCCTTTCATTAGGAATTACATTTGGACCAAATCCCCATATAAATTTCCCGAACTTTTTCACATTTCCCGGGCTGTTTTGGGCATTGTCTCCAAAAACAATAACATTGAATATATTGGCGATTTAAATACCTGGACCTCTGCTCACGAAGACTTAAAAAAACTAATTGAAAAAGATTACAATTATTTGGACAGACACGTTGACAAAACCAACAAATACGGCGAAGGCTTTAACAAATGGAGTGAAAAAAATATTTTTAAAGCAAACCTTAAAACCGCGAGCAACAAAAAGCTGATGGGGCTTTTAAAAGATTTTGTGGAAAAGCAGGCCACGCTTTACGCTTACGGGATTATTCTGCCTATTTTGGATTTCCAGGGGTTTTCCTTTGTGGAGAATAATCTGAAAAAGATTCTCGAAAAAAAGGCCTCCACACAAACAGAATACGCAAAATATTTTGAAATACTTACCCAGCCCATAAAAAATTCTTTTTCCCAGGATCAGGAAGAAGCACTGCTTAAGCTAATGCACAGGTTTTATTCAAAAAAGTGGGCTAAAGATTTACAGGAAAAAAGTTTGGAGGAAATTAAAATTCTCTATCCCGGCTTTTTTAAAGCCCTTTCCGCCCATGCCAAAAAGCATGCCTGGGTTTATTACGTTTATGCGGGCCCGGCTTTTACAGAGTACGATTTTTTAAATTTTATTAAGGATCATTTGCAAAAAAATGTTGTTCCCGCAAAAAAATTAAAACTTTTGAAAGAAAAGAAAACCAGGATAAAAAACCTGCGCATAAAATACGTTAAAGAGCTTAAACCCGACAAATTTGAGAAAATGATATTAAAACTTG
>CAIWKW010000195.1 GCA_903913365.1 Candidatus Doudnabacteria bacterium
GCTGCGTGTTGTTCAGGAACTGCCGCGCGTGCCGCAACAGTATTTCAAAAAACTGGAGGGGCGCGATGATTTATGGGAAGTGCGGGCCGAGTTTGGCGGCGACGCCTTCCGGTTGCTGGGCTTTTGGGATGCCGGGCGGCTGATCATCCTGACGAATGGATTTGCCAAGAAAACACAAAAAACGCCGGAACGCGAGTTGGCGCTGACGGAACAACGCAAGCGGGAGTATTTGAGCCGGAAGAAATGAATATGAAAAACGACGTGGAAAATTACATCGGGCGGCGCAAACGCACGGACAAGGCGTTCGGGAAAGATTTTGATGCGGGCTACGAAGAGTTCAAGATTGGCCTGATGCTGCGGGAAGCGCGGGAACAGGCTGGCGTGACGCAGGAAAAACTGGCGCGAATCACCAAGACGAAGAAGTCGGCGATTTCGCGGCTGGAGAACCATGCTGAAGACGTTCGCTTGTCCACGGTCTCGCGCGTGGCGCGGGCATTGGGCAAAGTGGTGCGAATTGAATTGGTGGAAGCGACCTGACGCCAACCCTGTATTGTTTTGGACGGTCGAGACTGGACGCATCCGGCCTTGTCGCCAGGACGATTCATGAAGCGGTTTTGATTCATGCCTGATGATGGCAGGCACTATTACCCCATTCGGTGGTGCGAGCGGTTACTTTGACCGCTGAGCTTACCCAGTTTAGCGAAAAAAACTTTGAACAAGCGGCTTTAGGCGAAGGCTTTAAATCTGTGGAATGGAAAAAACTCCAGCCCGATCCAAAAGTAATTGAAGAACGGGGTAAGAAATTTTGGCAGGAGCTTGAAGATGCCCAGCCCTACGCGGAACTAATTGCCTCAGCATAATATTAAAGGCTCAACCGAAGTTGAGCCTTTAATTAATTTGAGGTTCGAAACTATAGTTTTAGACAGTCGTGCCGTTAAAATATTGAATGACCTTATAAATTTTTGCCAAGTAATTTACTGTTACGTTGCGCAGGGAAGCGGATTGCATTTTGGCGAGCTGGCCGGATAAGTCGTTCATCTGGCTTGTTTTTGCTACCAATTGTGAATTTAAATCTGCTTTGGTTTTTTTATCTTTTGCAGTTTTAATTTGTTTTTTTAAACCTGCCACCGCGGATTTGGCGCTGCTTAGTTGGTCTTGTACCGTATTTATTTCTCCGGAATGGTCAGTGTTCCAATTATCGCCATATGTATTAACGGCACTGGCTACCCGCGCTGTGCCTCCGTTGTACGCCGCGGCTCCGTATTCAAATACGTGTCCGGAAACAAAGCCCTGGGAGGCTTTAACTCTTACCGTGCCCGCGTAATCGTCCAAAAGCAGATACATGGCTTTAATAGAATTTTCGTGATCCTGCATTCCCGCAACAAAGTCCGGATTAAGGCCGGCTTCGGGATGTCGGGAAACCAAAGAAAGATAAGTGGAGCCCACAAACTGAGCAATGCCTCTGGAACTGTAGCCATCGTTGGAAACGCTATATTTATAAGTGTCTCCCTGGTTCGTGGCAAACAGAATGTTCAGCTGGTTGGCGGTGTCCACAACATCGCCGCTTAACACTTTGGAAGTGTCCGTGTGTTCGGCGTAAACCAAAGATTTAATCATTGCCGGAGGAATGGCCTGGGTAATGGTTTCTCCGGGAATGGCAGTGGAAGGAATGTTTTGTAAATCGGCAACAACATTTTTTATTATTCCGTCCAAATAAGCGGCGCCGTACGCAATTACTTCGGGCGAGCTAAGCTGGCTGGAATATGGAGTGTACAGGCTTTCGCTCAGGCCTTTTTCAATTTTTGTTTTACTGCCGGTGTCGGGATTGCTGATTAAATATTTTAAAGCCACCACTGTACCTCCTTGGGGCTGGTTAACCTGAAATGAGCTGTTAACGCCGTTAAATTTAAGCAGGTTGACGTTTACGGCCGGATCGTTAAAAACCATGGTTGTGCCAACAAGCATGCCTTTGGTTATAGTGATATTTCCGTTTTGGTCCGCAATGGCCAGGGCAATATCTTTAGCCGTTAAATTGTAACCGGTTAAGACCTGGGTTGTTTTGCCGGTTTTTTTTCCGCCGGAGGCGGATCCGCCTTTGGCGGAGGTTTTTACATTTTTATAAACAGGGGACAGGGCATAATTTAAGCTGACACCTTGAAGCATTGCTTTGGCCTGGGCAATTTCCGTAATTATTTGCGGAACAGGGGGAACCGTAAGTTCTTTAATTCCAGTTAAAGTGCTTGTTGATGTGGTTGCGTCAAAGGCTTTAGTTTTTTGCGGTGCCGTGCCCGCAAGTATTAAAGCAAATATAAAAATGATGGCAAATTTTATGTTAGTCATAATTATATTATAGCACGGCAGCTGCCTAGCTACACATTTGTGCGGCCGCACAAGTGTGTAGCTAGGGTAAAGGCGAAGATGACTGTTGGTAATTAAAGAGACAAAAGACACATTCGGAAAAATTTGATAAACTGTAGCATATGAGTTCTCATATTTCTAAGAACATTTTTTGGCTGACTTTGTCCAGAGTGGCTGCGCTTATCCTGTTAGCCTTGGCTTATTTTGCGTTATTCCGCTATTTGGGGCCGTTTGGCAGCGGACAGTATCAATTCGTCTTGTCCTATGTTTTGCTTTTTTCCACGGTTGTTGATTTTGGCATTCAGCAGCTAATTACCAAAAAAATCAGCGAACAGCCGGAAAAGACCAAAGAATATTTTCAAAACTTTTTTACTTTTGAATCTTTGGCAGCCCTGCTTTTGTATGTCCTGCTTTTGGTTATTGCGTATTTTAGGCATTACGATTCAGCGGTATTTGCGGCCATTGCCGTGGCCGGTTTGGGTATGGTAATAAACGCTTTAACTTACCCGTTTTTGTCTGTAATGGCCGCGTTTCAAGATTTGCGCAAAGTGGCGTTGATTAATTTTTTAAACTCGCTCGTCA
>CAIWKW010000196.1 GCA_903913365.1 Candidatus Doudnabacteria bacterium
AATTAAATAAAATTTTTCATAACTACTCAGAAAAACAGAAGAAGGTTCAGATTAAAAGGGGAATATATATAAAAACCGTATCTATTTAAGGATACGGTTTTTATAAGGAGAATTGAGGAAATCTGAATATCTACTATGTCGCACAATGTATGTTGTGCGACATCCAATATATTGAATTCCAAATTAATGGGCTTTAGTAGGCTTATGGGAAGTTGCCGCAATGCACATGATTGGCGCTTACCGACTCGTCTATTACCTGCCCTGCGCCGTTGGCTTTGCAGAGATTCATAACTTGGGTTATATATTTATCTCCTGCGCTTAAATGGTCGCCATTGAAAACGTTGATGTCAAATGAATTGCCTCCGTAGTGGCCGGCAGCGCTGGCAGGGTTTGCATTGTCAGCGGCATGTGAACCGCCGGCAATTTCACTTATGCTGAATTTGTATTGCTGTCCCATGGTTAGGATTGCTTTAAGCATATTTTCGTTCAAAGTTACAGTATCTCCCGGCGCACCTTGATAGTTGCTTCGGCTGGCAGGCTTGCCGGCTGCCGTGTCCTTAATATTTTGCAGTGCGTTTGCGTTATCGGCTATTCCTGATGAGTGCACGGAGGCTAAAGTAATGTTGCTGCTGCTGAGGATCTGCTGGGCAATCTGCTGAGCGTTTCCGGAAACTGTTGCGCCTGGGCCTGTTGTTGTGGCAACGTTTGAATATGGAGTAGATGTCGCAATTTGTAAAGACACGCTGGGTGGTGTTATGGAATGGAACTGAATCAAATCCGGATTAATTCCTTTAAGTAAAAGATAACCGGCAAATAAAATAACCAAACTGGCAATTGTGGTTTGAATAATGTTTTTGGCCTTATCAACACTTTCCTGGTTGCCGTCGGAAGAAATATAATAGTAGCCCGCAATAACTATCATTAATACACCAACCACGCTGGCAATGACAATGGCAACTTTATACAGCTGGTTAATGCATAGAAATAAATCGTTGCCGTTATTGTTGTTTGTACTGGCATATTGTTGTAAGCCCGCTTGTCCCACAATGCTGTCGCTTGTCCCGTTAAGCGCGCCACTGGTGTAATCTGTTTGAGATTGGTTTACCGCGCTTGGGGCGCATAGATACTTTCTAATTTGTGCTTCCACTCCGGAATTGGTGTAATCGGCAGTACCTGAGGCTGTTTGCGCATAAGCCGGAGCATAGGAAAAAAATAATTCCAGTAGCAGAAATATTAAAAAATATTTTTTGAAAGTGATCATAGGTTTGTTTAATTATAAATTGTATTATTTTTATTGAGCGGGTAAAAAATTTAGCGGGTTATAAGTATAGCCGTAAGGCACTTTATAATTTCCGTAGACGCTGGTGTATTTTCCGGCGCTTACCCCGAATCCGTCCGCGTCATAAACTCCAAAATGCAAGTGGTATCCCCTCTCCGGTCCGTAAATCAGCCTGGTGGTGTTCCCGGTGTTGCCTTCATAGCCGATTAAATCCCCTTGAGATAAATGCTGCCCGACCGAAACTTTAAAACTTTGAAAATGGCCGTAAAGCGTAACAATTTGCGCATTGCCCACGCCTGTGACAATAACACTTTTTAGTGCAACCCAATTGCCAAAGTCCGCGTTGCTGTGGTCGGTGTAAATTACGTCGCCGTCGGCCGCAGCGTAAATTGGTTGTCCGGCCGGTCCGGCAATATCAATTCCGTTGTGAAAGCTGTAGCCCAATGAAGTAAAACCCGTATTTCCGTAGCCTTGCGTAAGAATTCCGTCAATTGGCCAGGCAAGCAGCCCTTTGGCTCCGGAAATAACTTTATTGCCCAGCTTGGCTTTAACCTTGGCATCCAAATCTTCAATTTCTTTTTCCAAATTAGCCGCGTCTTGTTTGCTGGAAGACAATAATTTTTGATAATTTTTTTCCAGCCCCTGGGTTTGATTTAAAAGCTTCTGCTTTTGATCGCGTATCGAAATAAGCGAATTTTGAGTTGTCTGCAGCTGGTTTTCAAGCTCTTTTAGCTGGTCAGCCTGAACCTGCAAATTATGTTGTTCGATTTGCAATTGCGCCTTAATATCTTTAATTTTTTGCAAAAGCTGATATATTTGATTTTGCAAATTCTGGGTATACTGAACCTGGTCCAAAAAATCGGACAAGTGATCGCTGCCAATAGTTGTTTTTAAGGCATATTGATCGTCGTATTCGTTTAATTGTTCAATCAGTCTGCCTAAAACTTTTTTGTCATCGGCAATATCTTGATTTTTTGGTCAATAATTCCCTGCAACTGTTTAATTTGTAAATTTGCATTGTCAATTTGTGTTTGTTTGGCCTGAATTGCAAGTTCCGTGGAAGAAATTTGGTCATTGTATATGGAAATTTCGTTTTTCAGGGAGCTGGTTTTGGATTGCGTGGTGGCAATTTGCTGCTGGTAACTTTTTATTTGTTGGTTTATTTGCAAAAGTTTTTGTTGGCTCGCGTTTAATTGGTCGGCAGTGGCGTCGGCTGAGGTAAAATTAAAGCTTAAACCAAAAAGCAAGACCAGAATAAGCCCCAGTGTAAAGTTTGTTTGTATTTTTGTGTCATTTGGCTTAAACATTATCTGCATTATACCAAAAATTGACCCTTTAGGTCAATTTTTGGATAGCAATACCAAGACGGTTTATAATTTCTTGTTTTCCCAGGCCTAGGGCCAGGGTGGCACAAACTTCAAACGGTCCGGGGCTCTTTTCCTGGCCGGTTAAAGCTGCTCTGAGCGGCCACAGTACCGAACCATTGTCGTAATTTTTTTGGGCAATAAATTCTTTGATTGCTATTTCTAAATCTGCTTTAGTAAATTTGCTCTCGTCCAGTCCCGACAATAACTCGGAAAGTTCAGTAAGTTTAACTTTGGCATCTTCCGGGGTGCTTTTTTTCCAAGTAAGTAAAGAAGTCTCATATTCCGGCTGCTTAAAATAATAACCGGTCCTCTCCCCTATTTCGGACAGTTTTTTCAAACGCTCTTTTTCGAGTTCGGTAACGGCTTCCAAATAATCCTGTTTAAATTTCTTTATTTCAACGCCAAACTTTTCCCAATAAGGAATTAATAAATCAACCAACTCCTTGGCGGATTTTGTGCGGATGTAAGAGCTGTTTACCCACTCCAGTTTATTTATATCAAGCACAGCTCCTGCGCGGTTAACATTGGTTAATTCAAAATCGGCAATTAGCTCCTGAAGGCTGAAAATTTCTTTTTCGGTTTTCGGGTTCCATCCCAAAAAAGCCACAAAATTTACAAGAGCTTCCGGCAAATATCCTTTATCCAAATAATCTTCCACTGCCACATCTCCTTGGCGTTTGGAAAGTTTTGATTTATCGGGATTTAAAATTAAAGGCAAATGGGCGAACTGAGTTGGCTCCCAGCCCAAAGCTTTATAAATCAACAAATGTTTTGGCGTGGAAGGAATCCATTCGTCGCCGCGGATAACGTGGGTAATTTCCATAAAATGATCGTCAACAACAACCGCAAGGTGGTAAGTTGGAAAACCATCCGATTTTAAAATAACCTGGTCGTCCAAAGTTTTGTGTTCATAAGTAATATCGCCGTAAATTAAATCGTGTATGGTGGTTTGGCCTTCGGGGATTAAAAAACGGACAACCGGATTTTTACCGGCAGTTTTAAATTCAGCAGCCATTTTTTCTTTTTCTTCCGAAGACATATTATAACAATGCCTGTCGTACATTGGCGGCTTTTTAAGAGCGGTTTGCTCCTTGCGCAAATCATCCAATCTTTGTTCGGAGCAGTAACAATAGTAGGCGCTTCCTTTTTCAATAAGTTCTGCGGCATATTTAGTATAGAGGCCTAGTCTTTTTGATTGCATGTACGGCCCAAGCTGGCCTCTCTCAGCCATGGAGCCGTCATTCTTTAAATAGTAGCCTTCGTCAAATTCAATACCCATTTGCTTCATTACTCTCAAGAGATATTCAATTGATCCTTCCACTTTTCGGTTCTGGTCGGTATCCTCAATTCTTAAAATAGAAGTCCCGTTGTTGTGTTTGGCCCAGAGATGAGAAAATAGCGCTGTTCGAAAATTGCCAATATGAACAAACCCAGTGGGGCTGGGTGCAAAGCGGGTTCTTACGTTTGGAATTTTTTCGTTCATAATTGTATACAGTTTAGCATTTTAAGCCAGATCTTTCAAATCTTCCCGGACAATTTTGGCTACATTCGAGCGTTCCTCGTGAACAGATTCGACTAGTCCGGCTATTGAAACCCATTTGAAATTAATAAATTCGTAATCATCAACTTTTATTTCATTGTCATTGCCGTGAAATTTAAAATAGGCGATGTTCTGAATTTGTCCTTTGTTTCTGTAGCCTCTGTTGAAGCGGAATTTTCGGAGGGCGTTATTCCAAATGTAAGTATTGGTTTGAGCGGAGGTTTTAATAAATTCCAAATTCTTAATGCCGGTTTCTTCCGAGGCTTCCCGTTTGGCTGCCTGCTCTAAGTTTTCTTTTTCCTCTATGCCGCCTTGAGGCAGTTGCCAGTAATTAAGTTTTTTCAACTCAGCTTGACTTGATGCAATATCAACATAAAAATCCATTAGACTGCGTTCGCAAATTAAAACCTCATTTTTTTTATTTAAGATAACCATTACGACATTTCGTCTAAGCGGCAAGTCCGAAAATACTTTATAGTGCCAAAGACCGGAAATCAAACCGACTGTGGCGTTATAAATCCTTTTATAGCGTTTTGGCTGGGTAAACAGGCGGTAAAGCCATTCCAGGCCCCCGTAGCGCATTATTTTAGGCGGACTTAAGCGTTTTCCTGCCAAATAGTCAAAGGTACCTCCAAGGCCGATGGCAAGTTTTACGTCGAGTTTAGGCAGGTTTTCCGCAATCCATTTTTCTTGCTTAACCGGGCCAAAAGCCACAAGCAAAATGTCGGGCTTTAGATTGTTAATGTCATTTAAAATTGTGAGATCAGTGAAGTTTTTATTTGAATGTCCGGAAATTATGATATTGGGAAATTTGGAAATTAATTTTTTTACCGCCAGCTCCGGGGTGTTATCCAAGCCTCCCAGAAGATAGATTGATTGTTTATTTTTTGCCGCCAGTTCGGCCAAGTCCCAAATTAAATCCGCGCCAACTATTTTTTCCGGCAAAGCCGATTTTATCCAGGACGGATAAAAAATAATCGCGGCTAAACTATAAATTATTTGCCAAAGGGACTGAAAAATTTTTAGCCAGAAGTTTTTTGCCGTTAGCGGAATTTCCAAATATTTTTTTGCCCAAAAAATACCAATGCCGTCGGCCACCGCAAAATCGGCTTGGTTGAAAATTTCCAAAAGCTTTGGATTTTGAAAACTGTAATATAAAAATTCCGAATAAGGGGTAATGGCAAAAGTTTTTTGCCCGCTCAAAAGCCGCTCCTCGGTTTTGGCGAGAAATTCTTTTTTCGTTATAGCATCAATTTTTAACCCGGCAACAGAAATTTTTTCCATAGTATTTTAAATTATACCCGTTTTTCCTTGACAAATCAAGCAATTTTAGGTAAACTACATTAGTGAAAAGGACGGCCAAACACGGCCGATTTTTTTATCAGGAAAATCAAAGGAGCGGTTAATGAAAGACTTAAGCTCTGTCCAGTTGGATATACTCGAGTTTATGCTCAGGAATCGGTCCGCCCGCGAGAGTCGGGTGGTTAAAGGCTTGGGGGAAAAGCCTGAGGTTATTGAACGAGAGATTTCTAAATTGATTAAGGACGGTTGGCTGGAAGAGAGATACCGGGTTCCTGACGACAAGTTTGAGGCGCTGGGATACATCATGAAATGTCAGGTCCAGCTTTGGCTTAATACTTCTGCCCATGGCCGGAAAAGGGAATTTCCGGAAGCGGGCCATCCCCTGAGCCTTGCACGCGCATTGGTTGATAGGCTCACAACAGAATTTGATAAACAAATTCTGGTAGGACGATTATACGCAACTTATGGTGACAGGATGGACGCCTCTTTTAGCCTTCGGTGCAAATCAGCCGATAATCAAGAATCGATCAGGCAATTTTTGGAAAAGCTCCCCGGCGTTCACCGCGTCGAGGTATATAGGGAAACCCTTATTCTCTAGTCTGACAGTGCACATGTGTTTTGGCGGCGGACTATTTTATCCGCCGCCCCCCATTTTTACAAAAATACAGGAAATAAGGTATAATTATACATATGGAATCTTTGGGAGACATTGCCAAATTTAAAGCCAAAAAAACAACAAAGCCAAAAGTTAACGTTCATTTGCACTCCCCTGCCCACCTTTTGGCCGATGAGCTGTCTGTAAAGCTTAACGACAGAAAGCATTTTGCGTTTTATTTAAAAATGGCTGTTTTGTACAATCATGATTATTTAAGAAATTTAGCCGGGCAAATAATGGAAAATAAGAATGCCAAAACCCCCGGTCGCTTGTTCGCATATTTGATTAAGAAGAATAATTTAGAATTGAACAAAAATGACAAAATTGAACAAAAATGACAAAAATAGAATGCAGAAAGTGATCCCTCGGCTGCACTCGGGATGGCAGCTATATAATAAAAGTTGTTGTTTGCCATTTTTGTCAATTATGTCATTTTTTTAATTTTTGTCATTAGCCATATGGTTTTGCCCATCCTTACATATCCCAATGATTTTTTAAGAAACCCGACTGAGCCGGTTGCTTTTCCGTTGTCCAAAGAAATGCAAAAGCTGACCAAAGACATGATAGACACGGTGCGTAAAGCCGACGGTATTGGCCTGGCCGCGCCTCAGGTGGGGAAATCGGTAAAATTGATTATTGTTAATCTGGAAAAAAGTGATGTACCCTTAATGGCTCTTTATAATCCCAAAATTATTGAAAAAAGTTTTTCTAAATCCGAAATTGAAGAAGGGTGCCTTTCCATACCCGGAGTGTTCGGCATGGTTAAGCGGCCGAAAAAAGTTACGGTGCAGGCGCAAAACGCCCAGGGTAAAGTTATAAAATTTGAAGACAACGGCTGGATAGCGCGCGTAGCCCAGCACGAAATAGACCACATAAACGGCCGGCTGATTATTGATGTTATAAAAAAATACACTCAAGGGGAAGAGATTGTTAAGCAGTGGAAGAAAGAAAAAACATTATAGTGACAAGTAAAAAGTGAAAAGTGACAAGGCTAAAATGCTTGTAACTTGTAACTTGTAACTTGTAACTTGTAACTAAACCATGAAGTTTATTAAAGACCTGCTATTTTTTGATATTCAGACCACCGGGCAAGACCCGGAAAAAGATTCCATTATTCAGCTTTCGGCTGTCCTTTTAGACAAAGACAATCTTTTGGAAAAAAACAACTTTAATACCTACACCAAAATAAGCTATCTGGACAGCGTGG
>CAIWKW010000197.1 GCA_903913365.1 Candidatus Doudnabacteria bacterium
TCTTTGGAGCCAAAAAATGACCTAATAAAAGCTTCCTTAGTAATATTTCTATGCTCTACCAATTCTCTTTTTTTGGTAAACTCCCACGCTATAACTGGGTCTTGAAAAAGATAAAATATTTGAATAAACTCTCTTTGCTTTAATGTACGAGTTATGTTTTCGTGCGCCTTTTTAAAATTAGCCATCGTGCCGTCCAAAATAAAGTTCTGGTCATGGGCTAGCGCGTGGTAGAAAACTTTATCAACGCCAATGTTAACTGCGTATTGAAAAAGGTGTGAGTTGCCGCCGGTGTATTGCGGAATTATACCTCTAATTTCATCGGGGTCAATTCTAACAGCCCCCTCACCTGCACCCTTAAGAAAGTTTTTAGAAAATTCGGTTTTTCCGGCTCCCGGTGAACCAGCCATAAAAACAGAAATTGGGTGAACGGCAGATGGATATTTTTGAAGATCGCAAAATCGAGCAACAAGGCTTTTTAAAATTTCCTTTTGCCTCATATGCTTAATAGCGGCTTTGCTCAATTCTTCGTCTGAATTTTCCATATGACTAAATAATAACAAAAATCATTTTTAAAAGCGAATCAAAGAAACAAAAATCCCCTGCCGATGTTACAATAGAGGATTTTAGAATATCGTTTAACGTTTCGCCCACCCATTCGACAGGCTCAGGGTGGGCCAATCTATATTTAAAAAACCGGCCAGCAATATGCTTGGACGGTTTTTTTAAATTAACGTTTGGCCCACTGCGGGGAACGGCGGGCTCTTTTGAGTCCCGGTTTCTTGCGTTCTTTCTTTCTATCGTCGCGGGTAAGAAAACCGTTTTTCTTAAGTACAACTCTAATTTCTTCGGAAAGCATGCCTAAAGCTATGGCAATACTGTGGCGTACTGCTCCGGCCTGGGAGTGCGGTCCACCGCCGTTAACATGAGCGACAAAGTGGTATTTTCCAACCAAACCTGTTACTTCAAAAGGTTTTAAAACTTCTTCGTGGTGGAAGCTGTATAGAAAATATTTATCAATCGGTTTTTTGTTGACCAAAGTTTCGCCTTTGCCTTCAAACAAACGGATGTTGGAAACGGCGGTTTTTCTTCGGCCGGTGGCAAAAATATATCTGCCTTTTGGAATATGCTGAGCTTCGGCAATGGCCACAACCGGAGCTTCCGGAGTTCCGACTACTGCCGCTTTTTCCACTTCTAAAACAGCTTTCTCGGCTTTTACCGGAGCTTTTTTGTGGACAGCTGCAGCTGCGCGGGGCTTTTTTACTGCCGGCTTGACTGGTTTTCCGCCAGAGGCGGATCCGCCTTTGGCGGAGGTTTCTGATTTGGTAGTAGGCATAAGTTAATTTAAATGATTGATCGATATTGACCAGGTTTATTTAATTCTTATCTATTTTAAAGTCGTGCTTGTCGTCTTTTACAATTTTTAGGCGGGACATTATTTTTTTGCGGAATTTAATATCGTCTATCATGCTGAATACAGCTTTTTTTAAAACTTCTTCCGGGTTGTTCTGGAGCAGGCTCTTCATGGAAACTTTTCTTATTCCGCCCAAATATCCGGAGTGGTTAAAGTAGTTTTTCTGGTCAATTTTTCTTCCGGTAAACTGAAGTTTGCCGGCGTTTATGGCAACAACATAGTCGCCCATATCAACGTGCGGGGCAAAATCTCTTTTATGCTTTCCGCGCAACAAATTAGCTATCTCCGAAGCAACTCGGCCCATAGGCTTTTTGGAGGCATCAATCTGGTGCCATTTTCTGACAACTTGTTTAGGTAAGCTAATTTTTTGTGATTGCATATAAATTAAGTGAAAAGTAACAAGTGTAAAGTTACAAGTGGTTAATTCTCTAAACTGGTTTAATCTACGAGTTCAAGTAATACTTTGGAGGCGCCGGCTTTGGGATCGTTTAGCTTGGTCAGCCTGGTGTAGCCACCACTCCGGTCAAGATATTTTGGACCCAAAACTTCCATTGCTTTTTTCGCGGCCATCGGGGACAGTTTGGACAAAAGAAGCCTTCTGCTGTGCAGGGAATTTACTTTGGAGGTGGTAATGGCTTTTTCCACATAAGATTTTACCGCTCTGCCGTTGGCATAGCCGGTTTCTATCTTTTCGTACAATACCAAAGACGAAGCAATCGTTCTTAAAAGTTTTCTGCGGTGATCGTTTCCTTTGCCGATTTTTTTCTTCTTCTGATGTCTCATAATATTGGTTACAAGTTACAAGTTAAAAGTTAAAAGTGTTGGTATAAAAGTCTTTTGACTTTTTACTTTTCACTTTTTACTTGCGCCCTAGGCGCTCTTTCTGCCTAAAAATTCAATAATCTCTTTTATGGTCTTGTCGCCAAGACCGCTTAAGGTGGAAATTTCTTCGTTGCTTAAAGCCGAAAGCTGGGCCATGGAAGAAATCTTATTTTTGGCCAAAGCGTTCTTTGCCCTGGTGGAAAGAGCGGACACCTGAATCTCACTTTCTCCTTCGGATGATTCGCTGTCTTCGTCTTCCCCAATGCTTTCGGTAATAGAAGGAATTTCATCGGAAGAAGCCGCCTCTACTTTGTTAAAATCGCCGGAAAACATCATGGTAAAATGATCAACCAGAATATGGGCGCAAATATCGGCAGCTTCCTGGCCGCTAATACTGCCATCTGTTTCCATAACAATTTCCAGCTTATCAAAGTTGGTCAATTGGCCTACGCGGACATTGGATACGTCAAAATGCACGGATCTTATGGGGGTAAAAATTGCGTCTATGGCAATAACTCCAACTTCCAATTTCAGGTTTTCTCTGGCTTCAACCGGAGTGTATCCCCTGCCCTGCTCTACGGTAAGCTCAATATCAAGGTCGGAATTTTTATTATCCAAAGTGGCAATGTACAAATCTTTGTTTATAACCTGCACCTGGTCGGTTTCTTTAAAATCTCCGGCAGTTACAACTTTTTCACCTTTAACTTTTAAGGTAAGCTTTACCGGTTCGTTGCTGAAGCTTTTTAATCTAAGCTGTTTTAAATTTAAAATTATCTGAATTACATCTTCCTTAACATTCGGAATGGTGGAAAATTCGTGATCTACAAATTTAATTTTAACCGCAGTGGCTGCGGCTCCGGGCATGGAAGACAGCAAAACTCTTCGCATAGCATTTCCAATAGTAACACCATAGCCGGGATAAAGCGGCTCTAGAACCAAACTATATTTATTTCCACCCAAGTCGGAAACTCGGGCTTGATTTGGTAACGGGATGGCTTCCATGAATTTTGCCTCCAAAAGTTTAGTTTCAAAAACAATTTTGAAACCTCTGCTAATAATTAAAATGGGAACACAAAAATTTTTAAATCAAGCACTAGGTGCGGCTGTAGTGTTCAACAATAAGCTGCGTGCTTATGTTGTTGCCCAAACTCTCAACTTCCGGGGTGCTTAAAACTTTGCCCGACAATTTCGCGGCGTTAAGTTCCAGCCAGTCCATGGTCTTAAAGTTTTTTACCTTTTCTTTAAGCATTACCGCGTAGGTTTTTTTCTGCTTTACTTCGCGAAAACCTACAACATCGCCAATCTTTACCTGGTAAGACGGTATGTCAACTTTTTTGGCGTTAACTTCCATAAAACCGTGGCTGACAATCTGCCTGGCCTGAGCTCTTGTGTCCGCAAAACCTAAGCGAAATACAATGTTATCCAGTCTGAATTCCAAAAGTTTGATTAAGTTGTCGCCTGTAACTCCGGCTTTTTTTAAAGCTTTGTTGAAATAATTTTCAAACTGCTTTTCCTGAATGCCGTAAGCAATTTTGGCTTTTTGCTTTTCTCTCAGCTGCAGGCCGTATTCAGAAAGTCTGGAACGGTTTTGACCGTGCTGTCCCGGGGCAAAATTTCGCTTTTGCAAAATTTTCGCGTCTTTGGCGGTAAACGCCATTCCGAGCCGTCTGGCTTTTTTTACTTTTGGTCCTGTATATCTCATAAAATTAAGTTAAAAGTTAAAAGTGTAAAGTTAAAAGTGGGGACGAAAGCCTTTTGACTTTCAACTTGTCACTTTTTACTTGCGCTTTGCGCATTATACGCGGCGCGGCTTCTTTGGTCTTACTCCGCCGTGAGGAATGGGGGTTTGGTCTTTAATGGACAAAACAGCCAAGTTGCTTCCCTGAAGGGCTCTTATGGCCGATTCTCTGCCTGAGCCAATGCCTTTTATCAAAACATCCACTTCGCTAAGACCTCTTTCGCGCAAACGGGCCAAAACGTCTTCCATTGTCTTTTGCCCGGCGTAAGGAGTAGATTTTTTGGAGCCTTTGAATCCGGTTTTTCCGGCGCTGCCCCAAATTAAAACATTCCCGGCCAAATCGGTTGCCGAAATAATGGTGTTGTTATAAGTGGAATTAATGTAAATTTTTCCTTTGGTTACCTTGGCTTTGGACTTCTTTTTCTTGCTTCCTTTAACTTTTGCCGAGACATCGGCAGCAGTCTCAAGCGCCGGGGCCGAGTCCTTTTCTAAAGCCTTATTTGGGGTAATTTCTTCTGTCATAGGATTATTTAAATGAATTAAAAGATTTTCATAACAATCCGCTTTTGGCGGAAAACGATTGACACAACTGCTAGATATTTCCATGATTCTTGTCAATCTTTTGAATCATGTCAATCTTGTCAATTTTTATGTCTTTTCCGAAGCGTTCTTTCTTCCTGATCCGGCGGTTTTTCTGACATTTCCTCTTCTGGTGCGGGAATTGGTTTTGGTTCTCTGCCCTCTTACCGGCAAACCTTTAATGTGCCTAATGCCCCGGTAAGAACCAATTTCTTTTAATCTTTTGATGTTAAGCAAAACTTGCTGGCGCAACTCACCTTCAACTTTAAAGCTTTTTTCTATGTATTCTCTAATGCGGTTGAGTTCAACTTCCGTTAAATCTTTGGTTCTTTTGTCCGGGCTAACATTGGTTTCCGCCAGAATTTTTTTGGACAATGTTAAACCTACCCCGTAAATATACGGTAAGGCTGCTTCAATTCTTTTTTCGTTGGGTAAGTTTACACCGGCAATTCTGGCCATAAAAATTATCGAGTTTAAAGTTAAAAGTTGAAAGTGTAAAGTTCAAGTCACTTTTGACTTTCTACTTTTCACTTTTTACTGTCATTTATTACCCTTGGCGCTGTTTATGCTTTGGGTTTTCGCATATGACATAAATACGTCCAAATCGTTTGACGATTTTACATTTCTTGCAAATTGGTTTTACACTGGCTCTTACTTTCATAAAATAAATCTTTATTTTCTACTAAATACTAAAATTTCTAAATACGAAAGCCTTTAAGTTTAGTATTTCGCTTCTTTAGTATTTAGTAGAGATATTAGCGCATTCTTCTGGTGATGCGGCCTTTTGTTAAATCGTAAGGAGTCATTTCTATTACAACTCTGTCTCCCGGTAAAACTCTTATCATGTTAACTCTCATTTTTCCGGCTAAATGCCCAAGTACAGTTTGCCCCGAATCTAACTGGACACGAAAAATAGCATTAGGCAAATTTTCTATAACTTTGCCCTCAAGTTCAATAGTATCCTTCTTGTTTTGGTTGGACTTCCCTAAGTCTTGATTGCTGGAGATCAAATTTTAGCACTTAAAAATTATAATATCTTTGAACTATTCTAACACAAGATTTAAAACTTTGTCAATAAAAAAGCAGCTGCTCCGGGATACTTTAAAATATCCTCTTAAATAAGCTATTTTTTAAACATCAAATTATAAAACAACCCGCATATCACGGCCAAAACTCTTGGTCAAAGACCTTTACTGTACCGGTTGGCTGGAAGCTGTTTGTACTGTAATTTTATTGGAGAATATTGGAAAGCTTTTTTGCCAATATGGAGCCAAAGTAATTTCCACTTTATCAATTTCCGTACTGTCGCTTAGCATTTGCTGAACATCAGGCTGGCTTTTACCTTTAAACTGATTGGGCATATCGGAAATATCCACATTATACACGGCCTGTCCCTGATAATGAGCATCCAAAACAGCAAGCTGGTTATTCATATCAAGACTTTTTGCTTTGTAGGAAGTTTGGTTAGCTGAAGCGGTAACCAATGATTTATTTGAAGCCAGAGTTTCGCTTATTCTTTGATTGATAATTTTACTTAAATCATCAGCTTTAAAGGACAAGCCGCTAATTTGCGCCTGTAAGCTTCCCTGGAAATTCGGCGTTTCCGTACCGACGGTATTGTCGGTGGTAAATTTACTCACGGAAATCGAGTAAGCTCCTTCGGCCAAAACCAAACCCTGGCCATTAAGCTTTTGCCTCACCTCGCTTAAAGCTTCGTCTTGCAGCTGTTTTTGAGACGCCGTAAAATCGTCCTGGGAAATTATCGAAAGATATCTGGTGGTTCCGCCGGAAATCTCGGTATCGGTTTTGGCGTAAAGTACTTGAGGCTTACTGCCGAACACTTGGTTGGTTATTTCCATTCGGCTTCCGGCCGGCAAATTATAATCATCGCCGCCGTCAGTGGCAACTATTTGGACGGAATCGCCCAAGCTGCTTTGGTTAACCTCTTTGGTTTGGGCGTTTAAATAAGTTGTCGGCTTAAGACCAATAACATCGCTCACAAGGCTGTAAGTTTTTCCGGCTATGGTAAAAATAGTTGTGGCAGTTTTTAAATTTAACGGCAGGCGGGTAAAATTGTAAATTTTTATCGTTCCGGAAGCCTTGTTACCCACCTGTTTTTTTCCCTGACTTTGAAATTTATCGTTTACGTTTACAGTTTCATCGACTTTGTACGCCGGCATAATAAGTTTATCTGCATCAAAACTGACCGTATTCTCGCTCATGCTAATTTCCATATCTCGCGTGACGCTTTCGGTTTTCGGATAAATAACAACAGTTGCTTTGGGTAAAACAACAAAAACCAATAACAAAACCAAAACAATTGTTAAACCTAAAATTCCGAAAATAATTTTGCCGACATGCGATTTGGCCGGCTTTTTGGCCTGAGCATCTTCCTCCTCCAAAGGAAAAATATTGTCGGTTACTACCATTTGCTGCCCTATGCTGTCAATTTGGGCGGATTTATGCGGGGTAACGGAAGTGGAAATTTTAGGTTCCGGCATAAAACCGACAAAACTTTTTGGCGTAACGCTTTCTGCCGGCTCTTCAGTATTGTCATCTACCCCAGCCAAAGGGCCTTCCTCGGTTTCAATCTCCTCCACGGGCTGTTTTAAAACTGGACTTTTTTGCTGAACTTTAATATCGGAAAACGCTTTTGATTCATTTTTCTTAGGCAAAAATTTTAAATTAAACCCGGCTTCTTTTGCGTAATTTTGTCCGCGCTCGTCCATTGTCAAAATAAAAATTTCCTTGCCTATCATATCCACCTGTTTTTTCAGCAACCTTAAATTTATGCTGTCGCTAAGCAAAAAGCAGCGCTTGGGACAAACCAAAACAACCTGAGGAGAACTCTGGTGGGATAGCCGTGCCATTATTTTTGGCACATCGTCTTCTAAATTTATATAGACACTCGGGATCGGCATTGGTGAAATGAACAGGTAAATCTACTTAACCTTATTGTATGCCAAATTAAAAGCTTTTTCAACTCCGGCATAAAAAGGCCTAATTTCTAATTAACCTAATTATTCTAAATAAATCCCAATTTTTCAATGTCAAATTTAGACATTTAGTCATTAGGCATTATTTAGGTCAATTAGATATTAAAATAATTAGACTAATTTACAATAATCCTTTAAACTCCAGCCTCTTGTTAAAACTAATCTTCTTGCTGTTTTCCACCTGGGGCTGGTCAAAAGGATCCACGTTGCGAAGAACGGAAGAATATACGGCATAGAGCTGCCAAAAAGCGACCAGGCCGCCAATTTCAGCCGGGGAAAAATTGGAAATTTCCAAATGCGCCAAAGGTATGCTGTTTATTCTCGCGTCGTCCATGGTGGCCAAAAGTTCAAACTCCAAAGATTTTTCCAACGGAATTTTATTGATATCAAACAGGGCGTGGCCTTTAAGCTGCACGCTATGGACCTGGGCAGGAAATTCGTTAACCGTTGGATGTTCAAAACCGCCGGAAGAAACAAAAAATCCACAAATATTTTTTCTTCCGCCAAAAAATCTTTGGTTGGTGTGATGCTGGCTTTCCGGAGCTTCGTGCGCAAAATAAGTTTGTCCAACTCCCCCTTTGCCAAAACTTTCATGGCAAAGCTGAACTATTACATTGCTCATGGGGAACAGATTGTGGGCGTAAAACGGCATAAAAACATCCACAAAACCTTTTTGCTCCAGCTGAAAAAATACCGAAGCCGCTTTCCAGGCCAAATTTTCTTTACCATATAATTCGTAAAACTTTTGTGCTCCTTCGTACAATCCCTTTACATCCAAACCCGCCAAAGCCGCGGGCACCAAAGCCACTTCGGTCAGTCCGGTATACCTTCCGCCAATAGTTGGATGCAAAATAATTTTTGCGCCAATTTTTTCTCCAAGCGCGCGTAGCGAACTGGACTTGCCGGTAATAATCAGCATTGGGAAATTAATAAACGGCATCATCATTTCTATTTGAGTAACGGTTTCGCCGGATTTACTTACGGAAACAACCAAAGTATCTTTGGGATTTAAAGCTTGCTTAAGTTCAAAAATATAATCGGGATCCACCGTGCTCAAAAAATACAGCTGCTTTTTTGCCTGATATTTTAAAGCATTATAAAAACCATAAATACTGGTAATGCTGCCGCCATGGCCAATAACCAAAATATTTTTATACTGCTTATATTCTTCTTTAAGCTTTTCCATCAATTCAAAATCGGGTTTGTATTTTACAAACTCGGGTGTTTCCGGTAGTTTAATACTCTCGATTCCAATCGGTGTTGGACAGTTAAAAAATTCCAGTTTCATATGTTTAGCTTGTAGGAGTTAGTTTGTAGCTTGTAGGTTAAAAATCATTTTGTTTAACATTTTCATTACTTCCAATAATAATGAATCAATTTTTGAAAAATCCAAACCTCTTCCGAATGGCAAGCGTTTTACAATTTCTACTTGAGTTTCCAATTCCGAACCTGAACCGAACGAAATAGTAAGAAAATGACAAAAATCTTTGCGACTGTTCCTTCTTCTACCTTCGGCAATATTTGAAGGAATTGAAACTGCGCATCTACGCATTTGAGAAGTCAGCCCATAAATTTCGGCTTTTGGAAACTGCTCTGTTATTGCATATACTAACACTACTAAATCCATAGCTTTTTGCCAAACAATCAAATTTTTGTAACTTTCTATTGGCATCTTGCTCCCTTCTACAAGCTATCTCCTACCAGCTACAAGCTATTCTACCGTAGCTTTAATTCTACGGACGCCTGCGCTACTGGCTTCTTCTTTTTGAATTTTAAATTTACCGATAACCCCCGTGTGCTCCACGTGCGGGCCGCCGCAAAATTCCCGGCTGATTATTTCGTCTGTTTTTGGGTCGTAAACAGAATAGACGGAAACCGTGTCCGCATACTTTTCACCAAACACACCAATGGCGTTTAATTTCCTGGCTTCTTCGTATGGTAAAATTTCTTTTTTTACCGGCAAATCGCGGCTAACCCAGCCGTTAACCAATTCTTCCACTTTGGCTTTTTCCTCGTCCGTCATTTTGGCATTGTGCGTAAAATCAAAGCGGGTGCGTTCTTCCGTAATATTGCTCCCCTTTTGCCAAACTTCCGGCCCCAGTACTTGTCTTAACGCTGCATTCATCAAATGTGTTGCAGTATGCAGGCGGACAATTTTGTCGCTGTGGCTGGCCAGCCCGCCCTTAAACTGCCCGGCGCTGGCGGTTCTGGATAATTCCTGATGCTTTTTGAATTCAGATTCAAATTCAGTTTTGTCTATATTTTGCCCGAATACTTCAGCGAGTTCTTTGGTTAGCTCCCATGGAAAACCAAAGGTCTGATATAAATCAAAAGCGTCTTTTCCTGTTAAAACTCCAACCACCTCCCCCTCGCTTCGCTCGGGTACTCCTCCTTGAAAAGGAGGAGAACTCCGCAGGTTATCCTTTGACAACTGCGGAGCGTCCCCTCCTGACAAGGAGGGGTGGCCGCCGAAGACGGACGGGGTGGTTGGAGATTGATTATTTTTCAATATTTTTTCAAATTCCTTCAGTCCCTTCTCAAGTGTTGCTTCAAACTTTTTCTGCTCTGCCAAAATTACCGCGAAAGTCTTTTCTGAGTTTGCAGCCATGTCCGGATACGCTTCCGCGTAAGTTGTCACAACCTTTCCAATCAACGCTTCCAGCCAATGGAATTTTAGATTCAAAAGCCTTCCCATAACCATGGCACGCCGAAGCAAGCGGCGCAGAACATAACCGCGGTCTTTGTTCGAAGGTTCAACGCCGTCATTAACAATAAAAACCGAAGCGCGGATATGGTCCACAATAATTCTCGCTTTTTTTACTTCATCGTTGGACATTATTTCCTGATCAAGTTCCAAAACCTGGAACATCGGGTCAAACAGCTCGGTATCATAAACCGACTTTTGGCCGTTTAAAACCGTTAAAGTCCTGTCCAGGCCCATGCCCGTATCCACGTTAGGTTTTTTTAAAGGAACAAGCTTCCCATCGGCCTGTTTTTCAAACTGCATAAACACGTTATTCCAAATTTCCACCCAGCGCTTGTCGTTTTTTGTTTCTTGAAAATTTGCCGGAACCGGGGTACCGTCGTCTATCCAATAAAACATTTCCGTATCGGGACCGCACGGTCCTGTTGTGCCCGCAATCCACCAGTTGTCTTCTTTCGGCAAATAAGCAATCCGCTCTTTGGCTACGCCCAACTCTTTCCAAAGGCCAGCAGCTTCCTCGTCGCGCGGCGCATCGTCGTCTCCGGCAAAAACCGAAAAGGCCAAACGCTGAAGCGGGATATTTAAATATTCTTTGGACGTTAAAAATTCAAAGCTCCAAGCAATTGCTTCCTTTTTAAAATAATCTCCAAAACTCCAATTGCCGAGCATCTCAAAAAAGGTAAGATGCGTGTTGTCGCCAACCTCGTCAATGTCGCCGGTGCGAATGCATTTTTGAACGTCGGCAACGCGCGTACCTCCGGGATGCTGCTGCCCCAAAAGATATGGCACCAAGGGATGCATTCCCGCGGTTGTAAACAAAACCGAAGAATCATTTTCCGGCACCAAAGACGCCGAAGGGATTATAGTATGCCCTTTACTTTGGAAAAACGTCAGGTATTTATTTCTAAGTTCTTGTGCTGTAATATTAGGCATAAAGATATTAAATAAAATTTTAAAATTAAGTAAAATTGAACATAAATAACTGCAGTAAATTTTATTTAATTTTACTTATTTTTATTTAATTTTGTTCAATTACTTAGCAAACTGTTGCAATGCTGCATCCATTTGCGGGTCTTTGTTGGCGTTAACGTCGTCGGCAGTCAGTTTTACCGCAATATCGGGATCTAGCCCGTTGTGGTTCAAATTTACGCCGTTGGGGGTAATCCACTTGGCTATGGTAACCTTTATTGCGCTGTCTCCCGGCAAACTAACCAATTCCTGCACGCTGCCCTTGCCAAAACTTTTTTCACCGAGCAACTTGGCAAAACCGTGGTCATGCAAAGCGCCGGACAAAATTTCCGCAGCCGATGCCGAGCCGCCGTTTATCATAACAATAGTTTTAAGGCCAGCGAGCTTAGGATTGCCTTCGGCTGTATATTTAATCGTTGTACCGTCGCTGTGGGCTTCGGAAACCACCAAGTCTCCCTGCTTTACCCAAGACGAAGCCAAATCCACGGCCGTCTGTAAGTAGCCTCCCGGATTATTGCGTAAATCAACAATTACTCCGCTGACATTATGGACCAAAATATCCGCCACGGCCTGGTCAAACAAAGCTTTAGTGTCGTCGCCAAATTCGGAAACCGTAATCACGGCCACGGTTTTTTTCTGGCCGTTTATTGTAGCTTCTTTGTACGCAAGTTTAACGCTTTTTACAACTATGGTATCGCGCGTAATTTTTAAATCAAACGGCAAATCTTTGCCCGTGCGGAACAAGGTTAAAGTAACCTGAGTACCTTTTGTTCCGCGAATTTTATTTACCGCCTGGTCAACCGACCAATCTTGAGTGGATTGTCCGTCAACTTTAACAATAATATCCCCGGCCAAAATTCCCGCTTTTTTTGCCGGAGTGCCGTCAAGCGGTGCGATAATTACAATATTACCGTCTTTTTTGCCGACTTCCGCGCCTATGCCGCCAAAACTTCCCTGAAGGCTGGTTTGAAAATTCTTTAAATCCTGCGGAGCAAAAAAAGTAGTGTAAGGATCGCCGGCCGCTGCAACCGCTCCGCTAACCGCGCCGTACAGAATTTTTTGCTGGTCAACCGGCTTGTCTATGTATTTTTGGTTTAGCACGTCTATGGCCTTCCAGAGCAGGGTGTAATCAACGGTGCCAAGAGTGTCTTTCTGGTTAACCACTTTAAATTCTTTGGGCACAAAAACAAAACCCTTATGCCCGGTTTGGTAGCCGGCATAATAGGAAATTATTATAATTAAAAAAACCGCAACCGCTTTAATTAAATAAGATTTTTTTTGAGATTTTGGAATTGCAGTTGGAATTGAAATTAAATTTTGTAAATTACAGGGTAAGCCCGAAAAGCTGAAAAGTCCATTGCTTGTAGTAAAA
>CAIWKW010000198.1 GCA_903913365.1 Candidatus Doudnabacteria bacterium
CCAGAGGAATTGAAGTTTTAAACGCTTTGGGTGAAAGTTTGCAAAAAGGTTTAATTGCGGTGCCGATTTTGGGGAATATTCAAGCCGGCGTTCCGCATTTGGCCGAAGAGCAAATAGAAGATTGGATTAATCTTCCGCAAACACTAACCAAAGGCAGACGGGATGTTTTCTTGCTCAGGGTACGCGGAGACAGTATGATAAACGCCGGAATTTTTGAAGGGGATTTGGTTATTGTCCGGCCGACCAAAGATGTAAAGAATAACGACATTGTAGTTGCCCTTCTCCACGACGAAGCCACTGTTAAGCGCTTTATTCAAATAAAAAACCGTGCCTATTTAAAAGCAGAAAATCCCGATTACAAAAATATTTATCCTAAAGAAGAATGGATGGTGCAAGGTAAGGTTGTGGGAGTAATCAGGAACCTAGAATAAAGAATTATGAATCAAGAATTAAGGGGGAAAATCCAGACATTCACCGACTTATTAGCTTGGCGTGAAGCTCACAAGTTAGTGCTGCTGGTTTATGAAGCTACTAAACTTTGGCCAAAAGAGGAAATGTTTGGCCTAACTGCCCAAATTCGTAGAGCTGCGGTATCGATAAGCTCTAATCTGGCTGAAGGATTTAGTCGCGCTACCTTTAAAGATAAGGCCCATTTTTATTCAATGGCTCTTGGATCTACCACAGAGGTTCAAAATCAGTTTTTAATAGCCAAAGATTTAAAATATTTTGCGTCAGAAAATTATTCTTCTTCAAACGAACAAACAGTAACGGTTCACAAATTGGTTAATGGGTTAATCAAAAGTACAAAGTCTTTTGCCCCATAATTCTTACATCTTACTTCTTAATTCTTGCTTTTATGAGCGAACTTGAAATCAAAAAACTAAATATTGTCAGCATGATAAAAGGCCTTTGCGCCCACTGTTCCACCAACAGCAGCAGACCGCACAATTGTCCTGTTCAGCAAATTTCCGCCCGCGTTCAAGCCATTCGCGGCGTACCGCTTATTGTAAACAGCGAATTCAAAGGTATTTTGTTTTCCAGGGTATAATACTTGCTTTTAAAACAGAAATTGCATTGTTTGACTTTCACTTTTTAATTGTTTAGTATAATTACATAAATAAAGCATACATTTATGGAGCTTACACAAGAACATTTTGATGCTGGCCTGGGTAATCTTCTTGAAAGGGTTACTACAAAAGAAGATCTATTCAAGCTGGAAGTCAATATGGCTACTAAGGATGACCTTAAAGCTCAGACTTTTGAATTAAAACAATATACGACTGAATCTTTTGAAACCCAACAGGTTTGGATGAAAGAACGCTTTAAGTAGCTTATTGCGATGTATGATGTAAGGGAGCGGGTAGAAAAATTGGAAAGGGAATTTCGTGAACTTAAGCTTCGCAAACCAGCTCACGCGTGAATTTTTTAGTTAAATTTATGCTAAATTTAAATGATATAAAAAAGATAACAGAATATCAGGTAGAAGTTTTTAAAGATGTCTTTATGACCAAAGAAGATGGCCGGCAATTGGAAGTTAAGATTGACAAAATTCAAAACTCACTGAATGCGGTAGTAAAAGACAAGCAAGCCAAAGACGGAGAAATGGCTGTCCTGAATTAACGAATGGAAAAAGCGGAAGGCTGGATAAACAAAGCCTCTCCAAAACTTGGAATTAAATTTTCGCAATAAATTTTAAAAACCGCCGGAAAATGGCGGTTTTTTATATTGATGCTTCCATTGACAAGCTCTAAAATAATTGCTTAAATAAGTTGTAGAATTTTGGATGGAGGGTCTATGCATAAGAAGGATGAATTTTGTTCACCTGATCTGTATCAGGTCGAGACGATGACTAATGCAATCCGTATGGCCAAAAAGGCAGTTAAAGACGCTTTCCCACGCGCGGTTGGGTTTGATACTGAGAACCCGACAGGAGAACAAATGATTGCAGTCTCGCATCTGGCAGTGGCCATCTATTATCGCCTTAAAGAAAGGCCTTAGTCGTGTCTTTCCTGGGCTCCGAAATTTCCGCGGAGCCCTCGTTTTATTCTTGATGTTTTCAAAAAATAAAAACACTCCATGATTGGAGTATTTTTATTTGGTAGCGCTACGGGGAATCGAACCCCGATTTGGTGGATGAGAACCACCTGTCCTAACCATTAGACGATAGCGCCATGGGTGGGGCAAGAATTTAGAATATAGAATCTTCCTGCCTGCCGGCACAGGCAGGGAATTTAGAATATAGGACCTGTTTGTCCTAGTAGTCTTATAAAGTCCTATCAAGTCTATCAAATTTTGCGAAATAACTCAAGATGTGGCATAATAATGTTATAAAGCAGTAACAAAAATATAAATCTCTTGAAACAAAAAATGCCAAAGGAAATATTAAAATTCCCTGTAAATTTTTTATGGGGAGCTGCAGGGAGCGCTTATCAAACCGAAGGGGGGAATACCAATACGGATTGGTGGGCCTGGGAGCACAGTATAAAGCGCATGGACGAGCTTAGGGCCAGAGGAAAAGACCCCGAGGATTACTTTTGCGGCATTGCCTGCGATTTTTACAACCGCTATGAGGAAGATTTTGGCCTGGCCCAGCATTTAAACCATAATTGCATCCGTTTTGGCGTGGAGTGGTCGCGTATAGAGCCAAAAGAAGGGTTTTTTGATGAAGCGGTGCTGGATCATTATGAAAAGATGCTACAGGCAGCGCAGGCTCGCGGTTTAAAGGTTTTTTTAACCCTGCATCATTTTACTCTGCCAATTTGGTTTAGAAAAAAGGGCGGTTTTGAACGCCGGGAAAACACCGAATACTTCATCCGGTTCGTAAAAAAAACCGCCAAGCGCTTGGAGCAGTATGTTGATTTTTGGCTAACTTTTAATGAGCCGGAAGTTTATTCAACATATTCGTATCTTTTGGGAGTTTTCCCGCCCCAGAAAAAGAGCATATGGAAATCTTGGGCCATTGTGGATAATTTAATTTATGCCCACAACAAAGTTGCACCGATTTTAAAAATTGAAACAGGCAAGCCGGTAAGTATTGCATTTCATCTTTCCGATCTTCAGCCTTCCGGGGTTTTGGGCGGACTGGCCAGGTCGCTTTCACATTATTTTGTTAACGAATATATTATCAGGCGTACCATCAATAACTGCGATTACATTGGCGTGAATTATTACAACCATCACCATGTGGGGATTTTAGGCATGCGTAAAAATAGCCATAGCAAGCACGAGCAGACGGATTTGGGCTGGGGAATTCACCCGGAAGGAATTGAGCGCGTTTTGCTCAACGTTAAAAAATACAACAAGCCAATTTATATAACTGAAAACGGTTTGGCCGACTCCAAGGATAATATGCGGGAAAAATACATTAAGGACCATTTGTTTTTTGTTCATCGTGCCATTCAGCAAGGGGCTGATGTGCGCGGGTATTTATATTGGTCGCTAATCGACAATTTCGAATGGCAGCACGGTTTTTGGCCGAAGTTCGGGTTGATAGAAATTGACCGGGAAGATTTGCTCAGGCGAAAAGTCCGCTATAGCGCCACCAAATTCGCGGAAATTTGTAAAAATAACCGTTTAGAGATTTAAAATATAAGAATTTACGAAGTACGAAGGGGCATACGAACTTACGAAATCAAAGTTGCCCGTTTCGTAAGTTCGTATCTGTTCGTACTTCGTAAATTTATTACTTATGATATTGCAAATCCTATTGCTTTACGCCAGTTTTGCGGTTGTCGATTTGTTCGACAAATTTTTAATCAGTAAGCGCAAAATTAACCCGCTATCCTACACTTTTTACACCGTGGCCACAGGCGCTTTGCTTTTGCTTGTTTGGCCTTGGGTTTACCAGCAGCTTCCGGCCAAATTTATTTTTTTGAATCTTCTGTCCGGCGCATATTTTGGCCTGGTAATGTACGTTTTTTATAAAGTTCTTGCCCATGGCGAAGTTTCGCGCGTTGTCCCTTTTGTTTTTTGCCTGGTGCCTGTGTTTGATATTTTGATATCATTTGTTATTCACAGAAACCCGTTATCGCCTACAGAACTTTTCGCTTTGATTTTGCTTGTTCCCGGAGCATTTCTGCTTTCCTATCATCCGGGCAAATATCTCCATAAATATTTGGGACTGACGGTACTCTCGGCGTTTTTATACAGCAGCTATAATTTTTTGTGGCAGTATGGCGCTCAGGTCGGATCCAGTTTAAATAACCTTATGTGGAATAGGCTGGGAGCAGCGGGAGTTTTGGTTGTTTTGCTGCTGGTGCCAAAATTCCGCCAGACGGCCTTGCCGGTTAAGCATGTTGAGAAAAAAGTTCATACCGGATTTATCTTTATTTTTAAACAGGCGCTCGGAGGCTTAAATTTTATTTTACTCAGTTATTTTTTAGCCAAAGGCAATATCCCGATAGTGGACGGACTGTCCGGATTCCGTTATGTATGCTTGTTAATATTTGCGGTGTTCTTAAGCTATAAATACAGGCATATTTTGGAAGAAGAAACGGACAGTCAAAGCATAAAGCAAAAAATTGCCGCAGTCGGTTTGATATTTTTGGGAACATTATTATTATTTTTGTCATAATGCTTAAGAACTTTTTTAAATGGTTACTGTTTTCTCTTTTGGCCGCATTATTTCTTGTGTGGCTAATTTCGCTGTTTGCGCCGAAGAATAAAAATGTTGAATACGGAGTCACTTTTAGCGCGCCGTATGCGCAAAGCCTCGGACTGGACTGGAAGCAGGTTTATCTTGATATGCTTAACGATTTAAAACCGAAATATTTGCGCCTGTCCGCTTATTGGGATTCGGTTGAGCAGCAAAAAGATTCATATAATTTTGAGGAAATGGATTTTCAGATTACCCAGGCGGAGAGCCATAACACCAAAGTGGTTTTGGCGGTTGGCAGGCGTTTGCCCCGCTGGCCAGAATGCCACGATCCGGGCTGGATAAAAAACTTGTCCGGCGACGATTTAAAAAATGCGCAATACTCGTATGTTGAGCAAGTTGTGGACAGGTACAAAAATAATCCCGCAGTAACGGCCTGGCAGGTGGAAAATGAACCCTTTTTAGGGAGCTTTGGCATTTGCCCCCAGCTTGATAAAAATTTATTGGATGGGGAAATCGCATTGGTTAAACAGCTGGATCCCGATCGCCCGGTAATTATTACGGACAGCGGAGAGCTTTCTTTCTGGATTTATTCGGGCGCCAGAGGGGATATATTCGGAACCACATTTTATCGCTATGTTTTTTCCGACGTGTTTAAACGCTACTGGACCAATTATATTCCGGCAATCTATTATCGTTTTAAAGGGGGCATTTTTACACTCCTGCATCCGGGCAAAAAAATTGTTATAATGGAATTGGAAGCGGAGCCGTGGACAACAAAAGGCATTACCAGCACCCCTATAGACGAGCAGTTTAAAACCATGAGTATGGATAATTTTAATACCATTGTCGGCATTGCCAAATCCACCGGCTTTAGCCCGCAGTATTTGTGGGGAGTGGAATGGTGGTATTGGATGAAAAACCAGGGCCATCCGGAATTTTGGGATAAAGCAAAATTGCTATTTAAAAATTAAATAAAAATAAGTAAAATTTAGAAAATTGAAATGCAGTCAAATTTTACTTATTTTTGTCAATTTTATTTAATATGAACTATGTTATAGGCCTAGATATCGGCGGGACAAAAATTACAGGAATTGTTTTTGACGGGGAAAAAATTGTGGAGGAGCTGACTATTGTTACCCCAAAAACTTTATTGGAATTTGAGCGAAACTTGCTTAAGCTAGCTGATTTTTTAACAGCTAAATATAAAATTTCCGCAATTGGCATAGGCATGGCCGGCATTATTAATCCGGAAAAAAAAGTTGCCGTGTTTTCCCCAAATATTAAATATATTAACAATTTTGATTTTAAAAAATTATTTGGCAAAAAGCTTAAGCTTGAGGTTAATAACGATGCCGAATGTTTCGCTTATGCCGAAGCAAAAATGGGTCTGGGTAAAGACAAAGCTCTGGTTGCGGGTGTAACGCTAGGGACAGGAGTTGGCGGAGGCTTTGTGATAAACGGCAAAATATATTCCGGAGCCAACCATGGGGCGTTTGAGGTGGGCCATATGCTTTATAACTCGAGCACTACTTTGGAAAAAGTGTTTCAAAAAGCCCGCGACAAAGGCAATAACAAGGTTTTATCGGAAGTTGTCGGAATTATTTTATGCAACATTTGCAGAATTACCGATCCTGATATTATTGTTTTGGGCGGGGGAGTGGCCTTAGATAAAAAAAGAAATTTTATTAATAGGGCAAAAGCAATTTGCGAAAAAGCCCTCTCATCTTATAAGATTAAGCCGCAAATTGTAGTTTCAAAATTAAAACACGCCGGCGCTTTGGGCGCGGCCTTGCTTGTTAAATAATAGTTATTAAACAAACTATAATACTATATCGTATTATAGTAAGGTATATGCCAAAATTATCGAAAAAATATTTGGACCCGCGAGAGATGGGTGGTTATATAAACAATTTTTGGTCGGCTTTAACTTTGATGGATTCCAAAGATGATATTAAATCTTTGGTTAAAGACCTCTTTACCCATACTGAATACAAAATGTTGGCAAAGCGTTTGGAGATCGGTAGGCTTTTGCTTAGCGGGTATGATTACAATACAATTGAAAAGAAGCTAAATGTTACGCCGGTAACTATTTCTAGAATAAGCAACATTCTTGCCGAAAAAGGAGATGGATTAAGAAAGGCAAATGATAAATTGGATTCAATTGAAAAAAAGCGTTTGGCGAGGCAAAAGGAAAAGACAAAAAATTTGGAAAATCCGTTCAGGCAAAAGTTAAAAAGCAAAACGATTGTAGGAACCTTACTTAAAGCCGGAGCTTTAACGCTAGATAAAAAAATTATCAAAGCTATCAAAAATAGCTCAGCTAAAAAAGTTTTAGAA
>CAIWKW010000199.1 GCA_903913365.1 Candidatus Doudnabacteria bacterium
CCTGCCGGCAGGCAGGGAAGTGGCAACGCTACGGTCTGTCTAAAAGAGATCCTAAATGAAGACAAAATCACAATTTTCAATAAGGTGCAGTGGCGAAGTGGTAACGCTACGGTCTGCAAAACCGCAATGCATGGGTTCGATTCCCATCTGCACCTCCATGAACCACTCGCTAACGCTCGGGTGTCATGGCGCGGCCACTACCGTTCCATACAACAAAGTTTTAGTGCTAACACAATACAGGATTCAGGATTAATTATAATATGCCCAGGTGGCGGAACTGGTATACGCTACGGACTTAAAATCCGTCGCCCGCAAGGGATTGAGGGTTCGATTCCCTCCCTGGGCACCATTCGACTTCGTTTTAGCAAGCTAAAACTTCGCTCATGGTCTTCGACCATTTATATAGAATATTTCGAACCATAGTCAAAGTCGAATGCCTTGAGCGAGGAGCCTTACGACGAGTCGAAAGGCAGTTCTGTTTTTGAAATAAATTGACAAAGAAAAAATTCAGGTGTAAATTATTGGTATTATCAACTTAATTGTTGGGAGTTGAAAATAAAAAAACTTTCATTAAAACAAACCTGCGAAGAGCAAGTCAATTCAATGGCTTAATTCAACGTAAACGAGTTCTTTGGAATTCGTTTTTTTCTTATCCATAAGCCGCCAGGCATTGACAAAAATGCAAATTTTAAGTATTATTATCAGTTATTTAATATTTATAAAATAAATTGGTTAACAAATTTTTAAACTATCATGACAACCAAATCCGCATCAAAAAAAAGAAACGGTTTTAGAAAATTCTGGCGCCTCGGGGTGGAAGAATATAACACCCACAATTTTGACATTAGCCCGGACGGGGAACTGATTGTAAGGGAAGGCAACTACCAATACAATATTTTTGACGTGGTAAAAAAATACGGGACCTCAACGGAAATAGTTTTTCCCACGGTTATTGAAAACCGGGTGAGAGACATGATAGAAACCTTTAACGCCTATATTAAGGTTTTAGGCTATAAAGGCAAATTCCATTATCACTACGCCATGAAGGTTAACCAAAACAAGGAATTTGTCCTGCCGGCCGTGGCCGAAGGGGCGAATTTGGACGTGGCTTCGGCCAACGAGTTGTATCTGGTTAAAAAAATGATTGAGCAGGATAAGTTCAACAACAAAATCCGCGTTATTTGCAATGGGCCGAAAACTCCGCGCTACATGGAGCTAATTGAGGAACTTAGGGCCAAAGGCTTAATTGTTATTCCTATTATAGAAGACCTGGTGGAGCTTGAGCGCATGTCCAAGTTTAAAGGCGAGGTAGGCATTCGCGTTAACCTGAATATAAAAGTGGAAAGCCACTGGGATAAAAGATACAACCGCTACGGCTTTACCGAAGCCGAACTTTTGGACTTGGGCAAAATCCGCAACCTTTCGGTACTGCATTATCATATTTCCAGCCAAATAGAAAAAATCGACGGGATTATCAAACCGCTTAAGCGCGCTTTGGAACTTTACGCCAAGCTGAAAGAAAAAAATCCCGGACTGGATACTTTGGACATTGGCGGGGGCGCCGGCGTGCCTTACGAAAAGAAAAAACATTTTTATTCGGCAAAAAATTTAATTCATCAAATTATAAAAAACGCCAAAAACCAATGCGACAAACTCGGCGTAAAGCACCCCAACCTGATTACCGAGTGGGGGAGATACGTGGCGGCTCCGGCGCAAATTACCATTTACAAAATTCTGGCGGAAAAAACCGTGGACAACAAAGGCAACAACCGCTGGTACGTTATTGACGGCAGTTTTATGAACGACCTTATAGATACCTGGGCCATTCACCAAAAATGGCACGTGGTCCCGGTAAACAATATGAATACCAGAAAACTGCAAAAGGTTTGGCTGGCCGGCTCCTCCTGCGACAGCGACGACAAGTATACTTCCGGCGGAGGTTATATTTTGCTTCCCAGGCTGGAAGACTGCGAAGAACTTTTTATTGCTATTCTCGATACCGGAGCTTACCAGGATTCGCTTGCTTCCCACCACTGCCTGCTTTCCAGCCCTGCCAAACTTATTGCCCAAAACGGCGAAATTAAAATTGCCCGCAAGAGAGAAGCTCCGGAAGAAGTAGGCAAAATGTTCGGCTGGTAAAAACAGCTATAAAAATTGTTATTAACCGTCCCCCGATCCTATCGGGGGGCGGTTTTAAATTACCAGATTTATCGCTGTGTGTTAATATATGTATATAAATTTATGCTCATCTTTTTTGCAATACTAATTATAGGGCTGGCAGGTTATTTTTGCCTGAAATTATTTGCCTCGCAAACTTTTGCCGGCGCCTCATTTATTGCCTCCAGCGTTCCTTTGGGAATTGTCGCCGTAGCCGGGCAAATGGCTGTTTATAATTTATTTTTGCCCGCCAAAGCATCAATTTGGGCGAGTTTTTTTATTTGGGTTTGTTTTGGTATTTTTTGCGCTTTATGCGCTTACCGAAAGAAAATAATATTAAAGCCTTCCGCAAAATTCTTTAAAGCGGGGCACATAATTGATTTGATTATTTTAGCCGGAGTAAGTTTATTAATAATTTTTCTCCAGTATAACCAGCTGTGGCAGCTGCCCGATAAAAGTTTTTCCGTTGGCCCTCCCGGCTCCTACGATACAATTTTTCACCTTATCCAAATTTTGCAAATGGGTCTTTTAAAATGGTGGCAACTGGGCAGCCCATATTTTGCCGGAGACTTCATCAATTACCCCTTTTTACTGAACCTGTTTTCCGGCGGGCTCATGCAAATGGGGGGAGGGCTAATGCCAGCCTTCCATCTGCCGACTTTTTTTCTGTCCGCAAGCTTGGTTGTGTTAATCTGGTGTTTGGGAAAAAATTTAAACTTCAATAAATTCTCTTTATTCCTTTTGCTAGTGGGGACGCTGTTTGCCAACAACGCCAGCTACCTGATAAAGGGCTTTCCGAACCTGGCCGAAGCCGCTGTCCGCTTTCCGCTTGAGCCGATTAGCTACCAAAGTTTTGTTTTTAGCTTTCTGCTGTTCCAAAGAACTTTTGTTTTAGGCGCATGCCTGTTTTTAAGCGCCTACATTGCCTTTTTAATGTATCTTAAATCCGGTTCACGCCAGGCGCTTGTTTGGGCCTCTGTGCTTGCCGGACTGCTTCCTTTTGTTCATACCCACAGTTTTGTGGCATTTGGACTGATGCTTGTTGGGGCATTTTTGGCTGCCTTGATAAACAGGAATGCGGGCACGGCTGTCAGAATTTTGCGCGTAATTCTTCTGTTCGGACTAATTTGCCTGCCTCAGGTAATAATCCTTCTGGTGCTGCCTAAATTCAACGCAGGCGGCTTCCCGTTGCTTCGCCTCGGCTGGCTAAGCAACCCGGAGCAGGCTTGGGGAATAAAACTTCCCGGACCCGGATACGGAGAATTTTCCGCCTGGCTGCTGCTTCAGTTTTGGAATTTTGGCTTAATGCTTCTGTTGCCGTTTTTTCTTCTTAAAACGGCGCTGGCAAAAAATAATTATCTTCTGCAGGCCATAAGCGGCGGAGGCCTGGCTTTATGGATTATTCCCAACCTGGTGCAGTTTCAGGCTTGGGACTATGACAATAATAAATTTTTTGCTTATGCGATACTGCTTTCTTTTGCAGCCCTGCTGCTGTGGGCCGGTGAATTCCGGTCCAAAAAAAGACTTTTTATTATAGGGCTTACCGCTTTGATTGTTGCCGCCGCCCTGCCCTTGTCTGTTTACAGAGTTTATCAACTGATTAATTTTTCCGGGGGCGGGAGAAAAATTATTTTTACAGCCTCGGAGCAGCAAGCCGCACAGTGGATTAAAGCCAATGCTTCGGATTCGAACGTTTTAATAACGGGCCTGAATCAAACCCCCGACAGCCCGTCATATTTGGCCGGCAGCATGACCGGCAGAAGCAATTCCCAAGGATTTTTTCTGTGGCTCTATACGCACAACATTGATTTTCAGGACAGGACAAAAAATATTTCCGGCTTTCTGCAAAATCCCGATCCCAAACTATTAAAGTCAGCCCAAACGCCGGGAAACTTTTTAATTGTCGGCCCGGAAACAAGAGCCGGCTTTCCGAATATTATTAAAGAATTAAATTTATACAATTATCAAAAAGTTTTTGATAATGCGGAATTCCAAATTTATCCTTTGGGTAAATAGTCGGCATACAACTCAGACTATTTTGATTTTCTTGCATGTTGATAAAACATTAGCCAATAAAACAGCGCCTTGTTATAATTAACAGGAGAAAAAAACAATTCTTCGGAGAGGGGGTGAGCAACATGAAAGCTATACATATGATTGCCATAACTTTGCTTATTGTAGGCGGCCTGAACTGGCTTTTGGTAGGTCTGTTTCAGTGGGACGTCGGAGTGCTGTTTGGCGGACAAGCGGCCATGATTTCCAAAATTATTTACGTACTTGTCGGTCTTTCGGCAATTTGGGAAATTTTTACCCATAAATCAAACTGCAAAATGTGTTCTTCCTCGGCAATGCCGAAACAAATGTAAACTTTGTTACAAAAAACCCGCTCCGGTAATCGGAGCGGGTTTTGAATTTACAATTTTACTATTTTGCTTCTTCAGCAACAACAGCTGTTGCTTCTGCAGGCTGTTCTTTTTTTGGCGCTTCCTGCAAAGCTTTTAAAGACAAGCCCAAGCGGTGTTCGCCCGGTTCAATGGAAATAATTTTAAATTCTTTTTCCTCGCCTGTTTTAAGAACTTCTTCCGGATTTTTAATGGCTTCGTGGGAAAGTTCCATTACATGAGCCAAGCCCTGAATATCTTTATCCAGTTCCACAAATACGCCAAACGGCATAATTTTAGTAACCTTGCCGGATACAACCTGGCCAATTTGATATTTTTTGACCGCTTCCAGCCAGGGGTCTTCCTGAAGCTGTTTTACGGACAAGGACACGCGGCCTTTGTCTATGGAAATAACTTTAGCCTGCACCTTTTGCCCGACTTTAACAATGTCTTTGGGGTTGTCTATTCTCTGCCAAGCCAGTTCGCTAATATGAACCAAGCCTTCCAAGTCTCCGAATTTTACGAATGCGCCAAAGTCCACCACGCCGGTAATTGTTCCTTCAACCACCTGGCCGATTTTCAGCTGGCCCAATCTGTTTTCCATATCTTTTTCAAATACGGATTTTTCGCTGACAATCAATTTTTCTTCATCGCTGTCCGCGGTAATAATCTGTACATCAAACAATTGTCCAACATAGCTTTGCAGTACGGATAAAATGCGGTTTTTGTCGCCGTCTTCAACTCTGGGATAGTGCTCCAAAGAAAGCTGAGAAACGGGCAAAAAGCCCATTACATTGTTTACTTCAACCATAAGCCCGCCTTTATTGGCTTCCAAAATTTTGGTGCGGACAATCTCTTTGGTTCCAAGCTTATCTTTAAGCGTCTGCCAAACTCTTTCCTGGCCAGCCTGGCGCAAAGAAAGCTCCACAATATTTTCCTTATTTTCCGTCTCAACCACGGAAACAAAAATTTTGTCTCCGGGCTTAAGTCCGGCCAAGGTGGCTTCGTCATCATAAAGCTCGCGGCCTCTAACCACTCCCACGCCATAGCCTTCCAAGTCCACGTATACTTCATTTTTACCCACGGAAATAAGGGTTCCTTCCACCATATCTCCAACTTTAAGCACTTTAATTTCTATTCCGCTGTTTATCAAATCGCTCATGGTTTGAGCGCTTGCCGCACCGGCGGGAATAACTGCCTGTTTAATTTCTTCTGTCATAAAATTTTTACTATTGACCAAAATTAAATAAAATTAAGTAAAATTGAACATAATTGCCGTTTAGACAAAAATAAAACAACGGCTAATCGTTGTGCAATTAAAAACCTTATTATATTGGTTAATTGTTAAAACGCTCACAAAAACTTATTTGGGGATTAATTATTATTTTTTATAAACATGAGCGTTGCGCCAAATAAGTAGTTACATTATAGCCTAAACCGCCAGGCTTGGCAAGTCCAAAAATAAGCCACTTTTAGCAGAAAATAACCTTAAAAAGGACTTCACTTTTTCCCAAAAAAAGTGTATAATTTATATATCTTTTAGGTTTTAGCTTCTGGTTTTTAGGGGCGAAAAACCTTATTTTTGAGCAAACTGGTTAACACTAACCAGTTCCTAAAACCTAACACCTAATATCTAAAACCTTTTTTACATGCAAATTCAATATTTCGGCCTTTCTTCGTTTAAAATAACCACTAAAGAAGCAACAATTATTACCGATCCGTTTCACAAAGATTCCGGACTCATTCCGCCCAGGGGAGCTGCGGATATTTTAATTTTGTCCCAAAAGAACAAAAGTCTTTATTCCGCTGTTTCCGGCATCTCCGGAGAGCATTTTGACATTACCGATCCCGGCGAATACGACGTAAAAGGCGTTACCGTAACCGGCGTCCCCTTAAAACAGCAGGACGAAAAATATGTAACAATTTTTTTAATTGAGAGTGAGGACATTAGAATTTTAAATCTTACCCATATTAAAGACTTTAGCCTTAAAGAGGATGAACTGGAAGAGCTCGGGGAAATAGATTTGCTTATTTTGCCTGTTGGCGGAAACACGGTAATGTCCGCTTCCGCCGCCGCCAAGGTAGTTAATGAGATTGAACCGAAAATAGTAATCCCTTCCCACTACAAAATGGGTGATTTAATTTTGGATTTGGACCCGGTGGAAAAATTTATAAAAGAAATGGGCGGCAAAAAGGAAGAGATGGAAAAACTAAGCTTTAAGAAGAAAGACTTAACGGAAGAAGGAACAAAGCTCGTAATTCTGGAACCCCTAAGGTAAATTTACGAAGTACGAACAGGTACGAACTTACGAAAAGTTTGGCCTTCGGTTCGTAAGTTCGTAAAAATTTGTACTTCGTAAACTATATTTATGTCTTTACTGGAAAAAATCCAAAAAAAGCCCCAAGCTGAAAAAATCCGCCTCATTTGGATAGTAACAATTGTTGTTGTGGCAATACTGATAATTGTTTGGGTTATTAGCGGAAAATTTTTAAAAAATACGCCTACGGACACCACGCTTTTTCAAACCATGGGACAAGGGTTTAAGGATGTCAGGGAGAATGTTAAAAAATGAGCAGCCACAGACCACGGTTTAATCCGGAAAATAGCATGAGAGAGCTTCAAAAAGAACATTACTTAAAAAGTTTTGTTCAGGCAGAAGGCGGCAAAACAGCGGAACTGTTCAAAAAAAGGCTCCAAATTGTTTACAATTGGATACACGCTGTAAGGCCATATTTTACCCAATATAAGCTGGCGGAAAAAGAATACGGGCAATGGATATCTTTTGAAAAAGGATTACCCGAATCAAAAGAAGTTACCACGCTTTCCCTTGAAACAATACCGCAGATAGAAAAAGACCGTTCAAGTTTTATTCAAAGCAAAAAAAAATACTATGAGGCCGTAAGTAAAGGAAGAGTTTTTAATCAAAGCGGAAAAACTGTAAGACACCAGCATTCGCACAATAAATTAAATCTAAGCTTAAACGCTGAAGAACGAAAAAAAATCCTTGGCCAGTTAAATGAATTTACCAGAAATCTCGGGCTATCCTCGCCAAACTTTGAGCCGCTAATTTTCCCCGACACATTTTCCATGAATGATGCCGACCTGGCTGACCCTCGCAAAAAAATCGATTTTCCGTTTATGGATTATTATTTAGCAATTAATTCAATCATTAATAAAATAGACTTGGTCCAAAGAACTCAAAAGTCTATTTAAACCGAAAAAGTAATTGACTTCACATTAAAATAATATGCCTAAAGATTCAAAAGCAGAACTTAGCACCGATATCGGCGAGATTAAATCTCGCGATATAACCACAGAAATGCAGGAGTCGTATTTGGATTACGCCATGAGCGTAATTATTGCCCGCGCTCTGCCGGATGTGCGCGACGGTCTAAAGCCCGTACACCGCAGAATCCTTTATGCAATGCACGAAATGGGGCTGCGCCACAACGTCAAATTCCGCAAATCGGCCGCTGTAGTCGGTGATGTGCTTGGTAAATACCATCCTCACGGCGACATTGCCGTATACGACAGCATGGTGCATATGGCGCAGGAGTTTGCCATGCGCTACCCTCTAATAGATGGCCAGGGAAACTTTGGCTCAATGGACGGCGACGGCGCGGCTGCCATGCGTTACACCGAGGCCAGAATGTCCGCCCCGGCCGAAGAAATTCTACTCGACCTCGACAAGGAAACCGTGGACTGGCGAGACAACTACGATGCCACCAGAAAAGAACCTTCTGTTCTGCCGGGCAAACTGCCAAATTTATTGCTCAATGGGACTTTGGGTATTGCCGTAGGCATGGCCACGGACATTCCGCCCCACAACCTTACGGAGATTTGTGATGCCATTGTTAAGCTGATTGAAGATCCGGAAGCCACCACCGAAGATTTAATGGAATTTGTTAAAGGGCCGGATTTCCCCACCGGAGGAATTATTTATGACATTGCGGCCATTAAAAATGCCTATGCCACGGGCAAAGGCGGTATTGTTATGCGCGCCAAAACCGATATTATAGAAACCAAAACCGGCGCCTACCAAATTGTAATTCACGAAATTCCTTACCGCGTCAACAAAGCCACGCTACTTGAAAAAATTGCCGAACTGGTGCGCGACAAAAAAATCGAAGGCATCCGCGACGTGCGCGATGAGTCAGACAAAGACGGCGTGCGCATTGTGGTGGACGTAAAAAAAGACGGCTTGCCGAATAAAATTTTAAACCAGCTTTTTTCCTTTACCCAGCTTCAGGAAACCTTTCACTTAAACATGCTGGCCCTGGTGGACGGCATTGAACCGCACGTATTGAATTTAAAAACCGTATTGGAAAAATATTTGGAGCATCGCCAAATTGTGGTTAAGCGCCGCACGGCTTACGAGCTGAAAAAAGCCAAAGAGCGCGAACATATTTTGGAAGGTTTAAAAAAAGCGCTGGATCATATTGACGAGGTAATAAACACCATACGCAAGAGCCCGACCAAAGAAGAAGCCAAAATTAACTTAATTAAAAAGTTCAAGCTCACCGACATCCAAGCCGACGCCATTTTGGAAATGCGCCTGCAAACCCTGGCCGGCCTGGAACGCAAAAAAATTGAAGA
>CAIWKW010000200.1 GCA_903913365.1 Candidatus Doudnabacteria bacterium
AAGAGGAAGTAAAAATTATTAAACAGCTTAAAAAGGATTTGAACGGTATGGAAGAATTTTTGACAGATGAAATTGAGAGAATAGAAAAAGACGCGAAGTAGAATAATAATCCCGCCCCAAAATATCCGGGCGGGATTATTTAATGCCAAAATGTTCAAAGTTCAAAGTTTCGTTGGTTTTAGGTTCGTGGTATAATTATAGAAAAGATATATTATATGGCAACAAGCTATCAAAAATATGGAAATTATGAGTCCGGGCACGATGCGGATGACGAGGCGGAACAAGCGGTTGGGCAGCAAACTGTCGGTTATCTTTTGCATAGAGCCGATGAGGAATACTGGAAAAGAAAGGAAGAACGGGTAAAAGAGTTAAAAAAATCAGACGGCGAAAATTACGGGATAAATTATGAAAATATTGATTTTAAAACATTTTTGTCAATAATAAATCATGGGGAATTTCCAAGCAGCTCCGACCAAAAAAAGCCGGCCCCGCGCCAGTTAAATATCGCGGAAATAAAAGTTCTGACCGAACTTTTCAGAAGCTATTACGAAATTTGCCAAAGCGAAATTACAAATCAAGAAAAGGCTCATAAAGAGTTTCTCCTCGTGTTTGAGTTAATTTTCAGCGGCCAAACAAATAATTTTTTTGTTAAAACGCAGGCGAGAAAAATGAGGGATACTTTAAAAATCGAAATACCGGCCAGGAAAAATTATGCAAAAAAATAAGTTAGCCATTTTTGACATTGACGGAACAATTTTTCGCTCCAGCCTTCTTATAGAACTTTGCCATGCTTTGGTGGATAGCGGAATTTTTCCTAAAGTTGCCAGAGCGGAAATCGCCATGGAATTTACGGCCTGGCTGGACCGCAAAGGCACTTACGACGCCTATATAAATAAAGTGGTAAAAATTTACAATAAACATATTGCCGGGAAAGATTTCGCCAAGGTTGATAAAGTAACCAAAAAAGTTATCAGCTACCAGAAAGACCGCGTATATCGCTTTACCAGGGACCTGATTAAGCGTTTAAAAAATGAAAACTATTTGCTTACGGCCATTTCCGGCTCCCCGTCGTACATTGTTAAAACCTACGCCAAAGCCATCGGGTTTGATTTATTCTTCGGTACGGAACTGGAAGTAAAAAACGGCAAATTCACCGGCAAGGCGGTAAATTTGGATTCGGCCTTAAATAAATCCAAAATTGTGAAAAATTTGGTAAAAAAACACCCCGCCTTAAACTTAAAAAAATCCGTAGCGGTGGGCGATACCGGCGGAGACATTTTAATGCTTTCTTTGGTGGGCAGGCCAATTGCCTTTAATCCCAACTTTGAGCTGGCTGCCTGCGCGCGGAGAAAAAAGTGGCCGATTGTGGTGGAGAGAAAAGACGTCGCCTACGGCATTAAAGATTTTAAATTTTTAAAAACACTGGAGTAAGTATGCCGAACATGGCAAATAATTCAAATTTAAGTTATAGTTAATGGATATGAACAGCCAAACAGAAAATATGACAGAACAAGCGGGGGAGTCTTTCTCCTATGACGCAGGAAGTTTAAGCATAATTATCCCGGCTTTCAACGAAGAAAAATATCTCGGGCCAACGCTTCAGAGCGTGGTGCAAAACGCGCCGGACAATCTTTTGGAGATTATTGTGGTTAATAACGCCAGCAGCGACCATACGGCCGATGTTGCAAAGAGCTTTACCAAAGTCAGAGTAATAAACGAGCAGCACAAAGGGCTGACCCGCGCCAGGCAGGCAGGGCTTTTGGCTTCCCGGGGGCAATTGATTGCTTACATAGACGCCGATACCAGAGTCAGCAAAAAATGGTTTGAAACGCTGTTTAAAGAATTTTCCGCCAATTCAAAATTAATTTGCTTGAGCGGGCCTTATAAATATTACGATTTGGAAGCGCCGGAAAAATGGGTGGTAACCACCTGGAATTTTTTTGCCCAGCTGGTGTCTTTTAGGGGCTATGTAATTATGGGAGGAAATTTTACCGCAAAAAAGCAGGCCTTTTTTTCTGCCGGCGGCTTTGATCCCAGCATTGAATTTTTCGGCGAAGATACAGACATTGCCAGAAGGCTCCACAGAATCGGAGAAGTAAAATTTTCCAAACAATTTCTTATCGGCACCTCGGCCAGAAGGTTTAAAAAAGAAGGTTTGATAAAAACGGGTTTTAAGTATTTGATAAATTTTTGCTCCGTAGTCTTTTTAAAAAAACCGGTTAGCGTGAAGTATACGGATATCAGATAAAGAATACTGATACGCGATACTAATATACGAATTAACGAATATTAACAAAACTGACTTACAGCTAACTTTTGAGATGCCTTATTAGTATATTGGTATCTCTCATTAAATTTCAGTCAGCCTAAAAATAAAACAATAAAAACAAACATGTTATTTGAATCGCTAAAAAATAGCGGCGGGTTTAAAGGTGAGATTAAAACCGATAATCCCACTCTGATAAAATATAGCCGTGACGCCAGTATTTTTGAAGTAAAGCCCGCTTGCGTGGTATTTCCCAAAGATGTTGAGGATGTAAAAAAACTGATAAAATTTGTTTCCGAAAACAAGAGCCAGAACCCCGAGCTTTCCATAACCGCGCGTGCGGCCGGAACCGATATGTCCGGCGGCGCTATTAATGATTCTATAATTGCGGATTTTACCGCTCATTTTAACAGGATTATTCGAATAGGCACGGATACTGAACAGAAAAACACGGATAGAGCAGGCTATGCGGTTGTGGAACCGGGCGTGTTTTACCGAGATTTTGAAAAAGAAGCTTTGACAAAAAATTTGCTTTTGCCTTGCTTTACCGCTTCCAAAAGTTTAAATACTCTGGGCGGCATGGCGGCTAATAACTCAGCCGGAGAAAAGTCTCTTTTTTACGGCCAGACCAAAGATTATGTGGAAGAACTTAATGTGGTTTTAAGCGACGGCAACGAGTATGTGTTTAAAGAACTAGGCAACGCGGAGCTTGAACAAAAATTAAGAATTCCCGGTTTTGAAGGGGAAATTTACAGAAAACTGTTCCGGTTGATAAAAGACAATTATGTAGCTATTAATAAAGCTAAGCCCACAACCACGAAAAATGCGGCAGGCTATCTTTTGTGGGAAGTTTGGAATAAGCTGACGTTTAATTTGGCAAAGCTGATTGTTGGCAGCCAGGGAACTTTGGGTTTAATAACAAAAATCAAGTTCGAGTTGGTAAGGCCCAAGCCAGAAAGCCAACTTTTGGTGATTTTTTTGAAAGATTTGTCCAGTTTGGGCAATGTAGTGCATACGGTGGCCGAACATAAGCCGGAAAGTTTTGAGAGTTTTGATGACCATACCTTTAAGCTGGCAGTGCGTTTTCTGCCGGATATGATTAAGCGGATGAAGGGAAATTTGATTATTCTGGGACTTAAATTTTTTCCGGAACTTTGGATGGCGCTAACCGGCGGCGTGCCAAAATTGATTTTAATTGCCGAGTTTACCGGCGACAGCCAAGCGGAAGTTAATAAAAAAATTCTGGAAGTGGAAGCGGAGGTGCGGGAAAAGTTTAATTTAAAAACGCATATTGCCAAAACGGCAGACGAAGCGGAAAAATACTGGACAATCAGGCGGGAAAGTTTTAATTTGCTGCGCCAGCATACGCACGGATTGTCCACGGCTCCTTTTATTGACGACATTATTGTCCATCCCGACCAGCTTCCGGTTTTTTTACCCGAGCTTAACGCGATTTTTAAAAAATATCCTTCGCTTACTTACACCATTGCCGGACATGCCGGCGACGCCAATTTTCACATTATTCCGCTCATGGATTTAAGCCAAAAAAGCCAGCGGGACATTATACCGGAATTGGCCAATGAAGTTTATAGCCTGGTTTTAAAGTATAAAGGCTCAATTACAGCCGAGCATAACGACGGGCTCATTCGTTCTCCGTATTTGAAAAAAATGTACGGCAGGGAAGTTACGGATTTATTTGCCCAAGTTAAGCAAATTTTTGACCCAAAGAATATTTTTAACCCACATAAAAAAGTTGGCGCAAGCTTGGAGTACTCCCTGAGCCACATTAAAAAAACTTTGTAATTTAGAGCTTGACAAAACTTGCGTGTCATAGATTTTTTTTGTATGATAACAAAATCACGGTTAATTTTTAGTTAAAGATTGGTTTAACTATATGTATTATTTTGCCTACGGATCCAGTATGAATTTTGAACAAATGCGCAGGCTTTGCGGCTGGAATTTTAAGCTTGTCGGGCCGGCTCTTTTACCGGATTTTGAGCTTGGTCTCGATAACCGCGGATATTTTAATATCCGTTCAAAAGTGGGAAATAAAATTTTTGGTGTTTTGTATTTTTTGAAAAATCCGGCTTTGGCAGTTTTGGACGAATTTGAAGGCCACCCGGACGTTTTTAACCGGATTGAGGTTGATGCGCAAATGGATGGCCAAAAATATCCCGCTTGGGTATATTTGGAAGCAGCTGAACATTTTAACGGTAAGTTTATCAACGGCGATCATTTAAAGAGAGTTATTTCGGGCGCCATTGAAAACCATTTGCCAAAAGAGTGGATTGATTTTTTAAATTCGTTTAAGAGTATTTCAGGATAACATTAAGCCTTGCTTTCGGCAGGGTGTTTTTAATTGATTTTTGCCCGGGCAATCCTTTGCAGCTTTGGCACCGCGGTATATAATAAAGGTATGAGTAGAAAAATTTTTAAAACAGGCCATTCATTGGCCGTTACTGTTTCAAAAAAACTTTTGGAACAAATGGGTTTAAAGCTGGGCGACAGCGTAAAAATGGAGTTTGATAAAGATAAAGAGTGCCTGATAATAAGGCCCGGCAGCAAAGAAAACCAATTGGTTTTAAATATCCGCAGCCGGCCTCGCCTGGGCTCAAAAAAATAAGTCAGCCAAAGGTGCTCTTTGGCAAAGACAGTTAATTTAAAATCAGCGACCCTAAAAAATATAGGTGATGTTTTGATCATTTAAAAAGTCGCCAAAGAGCACCTTTGGCAACCTGAGATTGGGAAATATTTATGATATTAACAATTGGGCAACCTGCCCCAAATTTTACACTTCAGAATCAGGACGGTAAAAGCATTAGCCTGGCCGACTTTTTGGGTCAGTGGGTTTTGCTGTATTTTTATCCCAAAGACGACACGCCCGGTTGTACGACCGAGGCCTGCAGCCTGAGGGATAATTTGCCGGGGTTTAATAATACCGGCGCCGTAGTTTTGGGGTTAAGCGTGGATAGCGTAAAAAGCCATAAAAAGTTTGCGGAAAAATATAAATTGCCCTTTACCCTGCTTGCGGACGAAAACAAAGAAGTGGTAAACAAATACGGTGTGTGGGCAAAGAAAAGTTTTTTGGGCAAAAAGTACGAAGGGATAAATCGCACATCTTTTTTAATTGACCCAAAAGGTAAAATTGCAAAAATTTACGAAAATGTTAAGCCGCAAAAGCACGCGGCAGAAGTTCTGGAAGATTTAAAAGCTTTAAGCATGCATAACTAAAGACCTGTCTAAAATTGTCATTGCGAGCGTAGCGAAGCAATCTTACCAAAGGGAAAATATTTAAGATTTGTTCGTTTTTAAAATTCAATGAACAAGATTATCTGCACCCAAATTTATTTGATAAATGGCGGGAAAATTTGTCTGCCTTTAAAAAAAAGGGGATTTGGCGCACTTTGGCATAACGGCTACGGCGGAAAAGTGGAAAAGGGCGAAACTGTTTTGGAGTCGGCAAAAAGAGAGCTAAAAGAAGAATCTTTGGTTGAATCTTTGAGCCTGGAAAAAAGAGCTGTACTTACTTTTAAATTTATCAAGACGGGGGAGATTGTTGTTTCCCACGTTTTTTTGTGCAAAAAATTTAATGGTATGCCAAAAGAAACTGAAGAAATGAAGCCCTATTGGTTTGGTTTTGACAAAATCCCTTACCATAAAATGTGGCCGGATGACAAATTTTGGATGCAGGTATTTTTGTCCGGAAAAAAATTTAAGGCTGAGTTTGAATTTTTGGACAAAAACCCGACAATAGGCAGTTTTTTTATAAAAATCCTGGACAAAATATAAAAAATAGTGTATGATTTTTTACGTGCCATAAGGGCGCGTTTTTTAATAAGAAGAGGAGAAATGAAATATGGACAATGAGTGCATCGCGCAGATGCTAGCAGAGCCTTTCGTCAGCAGTCCGGGTTCGTTTAGGTGCCACCCGATTACGGCAATTATATCCTTTACCTGCTCAGACCGGGATTTTCGCGAACCGGTTGCGGAATTCCATGCGCGGTTCGAAGAAGCCGGAGTAGACCGGATAATAGAACCGGGCGGACCCCTGGTCCTGCATTTGGAATTGACTGAAGGCATCGGCCATGCAGTTGAACGTGCGGAATTTTTGATTAAACATCACGGCATTACTTTTGCGGTGTTATTTGGTCACCACAAATGCGGAGCTTATGCCGATAAATACAAAAATTCCGGCTGGAGCCAGGAACGGATAGATCAGCAAGTCAAAGATGACCTGCTGAGTATTAAAGAAGCCCTTGAGAAATTGTTTGGCGACAAGCTTAAGGTGTATCTGTTTTTCGCCAAGCCTGAAGGCTCTCGCGTGAGATTTGAACCGCTATAATTCGTTTGTTTGTCCATTTTGTGTTGCCAGCCCCGGGGAATTGGTCCCGGGGCTTTTGTTTTTTCAAGAAATATTAAACTCCCCCTAGCCCCCTCTTTAGGAAAGAGGGGGTAGCTCC
>CAIWKW010000201.1 GCA_903913365.1 Candidatus Doudnabacteria bacterium
ATTAACATCTCAGTTGATTCCGCCATCTTTCTTTCCGGTCCGCTTTTTGTACCCGCCATCAAAAACTCCGCCTTTTGGTGGGTTTTTTTAATTTGCTCAAATATGGCTATAAGCGGGGTTACCGGGCCTCCGGTGCCTCCGCCGACAAGTAAAATTTTCATAAATAAAATTTTAGTTATAAAGTTCGCAAAGTTTTTAAAGTTATAAAGCAGGCAGCTTAGTCCCAGCAAGGGTTTCCGACTTTATAACTTTATGAACTCACAGCTTTATAAACTTCTAAAGTTTCCCCTGCCGCTTTGTTCCAATCGAACTGGAGACTTCTGTTAAAACTTTTTTCCTGAATCTGGCGGTAAAATTGGCTGTCGCGAACCAGCAAATTCATTTTCTCAGCAATGTCCTCCGGATTTAACGGATCAAAATAAATTGCCGCGTTGTCGTAAATTTCGTTAAATACCGGAATATTGGATACCAAAAGAGGCAGGCCAAAGCTTAAAGCCTCCACGCCCGGCAGGCCAAAACCCTCATGCAGAGAAGCAGTTGTAAAAGCATAGGCTCCCTTATACAAAGCCCTAAGTTCGGCATCGTCAACCGGGCCGGTAAACACCACTCGGTTATTGTGCTTTATATCCAAAGCTTTATGTTTAACTTCAGGATAATGGCTGTCAATTTTTCCGGTAATAACCAAATCCACGTCCGCTTTATACTTTTGAATAAATAAATCAAATCCCCTGGTCAAATTTACAAGGTTTTTCTTCCGTTCAAGCACACCGACAAACAAAAAATATGGTTTGGCGAGCAAATAACTCATTTTTACTTTTTCCACCTGCTCGGCTGTAACTTCCGTACTTAATGACGAACCTTCATAAATTACGGAAATTTTATCTTTGGGAACGTTTAAAAAAGCGGCAATGTCATTTTTGGAAACTTCGGATACGGTAATTATTTTTCTGGCCTTAATGCCGGCGTTTTCTATAATTTTTTTATACGCGTAAAAATGGAGTAGGTGGCTCTTTTTTGCACCGCCAATTTTGTGGTGCACCATGTCGTGGATTGTTGTAATAAAAGGTTTTTTGTATAAAAGCGGCACATTAAAATTGGGAAAGTGGACCAAGTCCAAATTAAAATCGTTAAGTTTTTTTAAAAAACTTATTTGTTCGCCAAGCGAATAATGCCTAATTGATGTTTCCACCAAAGTAGCGTTGCTGAATTTTTTAAAAACTTCCAGTTGCTCCAAATCAACGGCTTTTTTATTGTAAAACAAATAGTATTGGTTTTCTTTGTCCATTGCCAAAATTCTCGGAAATAATTCCTGGCAGTAGCGGCCTATGCCTCCGTGCATAGTGCCAAATATTCTAATGTCCAAACCAATTCGGTTTTTCATAAATCAAATAATGTAAATATTTAACTCTGTTTTTGTAGGGGCAGGCCTTGGCCGCCCGAATCAATGACGGGCGGCTAAAGCTCGCCCCTACAGGATAATAAATTTAATAAAAATAAATTATTTTAAATTTTCTAAAACCTGCCGGGCGCAGTTCTGCCAGTTAAACTTTTTAACGTGTTCTAAGCCTTTGTTAATTAACCTTTCCCTAAGTTGTTCATTATTTAAAACAATGTCTAAAGCCAACGCCAAATCACCATCACTATACGGATTAATAAGTAGCCCGCTATCCCCCACAATTTCCGGTAGCGAGGTAACCTGGCTGGCAATAACCGGTGTACCCACGGCCATGGCTTCCAGCGGCTGAAAGCCAAACCCTTCGTAAAAACTGGGGTAAACCAGGGCTTTGGCAAGCTTAATTAAGGCTGGCTTATGCTCTTCGTCAATATAACCGATATACTTTATTTTAGCAGACTTTTTACTCTTTTTGATTAAATCAAAATCGGCTCTGTATTTCCAACCAAGGCGTCCGCAAACCACCAAATGAGTGTTGTCATCCAAAGCTTCAAAAGCTTTTATCAGTCCGGCCAAATTTTTTCTCGGCTCAATGGTGTTTAAAAACAAAATAAAATTACCGGGTAAATTGTACAAATTTCTGACCATTCTCAGTTCGGAAACCGGAATTTGCGGATTAAAAGCTTTAGCGTCTATTCCCGGATAAATTACTTTTATTTTTCCCG
>CAIWKW010000202.1 GCA_903913365.1 Candidatus Doudnabacteria bacterium
TCCTTGGCTAATTTTCCCCGCAGCAAAATCAGCTGTTGCCTGATCTTGTTTGGCATTGGCATCGGCGTAAACTTTAGTGGCTGTTGTATTGGCATCGGCAATGTCCTGGTTGTATTTGTCTGCAGAAATAGACTCTCCGGCTACTGGAGCTGGTGCTGTAAGAACGGGGGCTGATAGAGCAGCATCGGCAGCATCAAGGGCGGCGTTGGCATTGGCGTCCAAACTGGCATTAATAAAGGTCTGTTCGGCCGCGGTTTGCTGGTTGGCATATTCTTCTGCACCTGCGGACTGAGCTATGGCAGCCTGCTCATCGGACTGCGCGTTAACTGCAGTTACTGTCTGCTGGGCTGAAGTGACAAAAGTTGTTGGAACCGCACTAATTCCTGTATTGCCCATTACACCCAAAGTACTACCTGCGGCAGCATCATTATTTATCGATTTATTTGACACAACCACAACCGGAGGAGCTTCAGTATTATCAGTTTGCTCAACCGGGTCGACAAAATTAGTCCCTGACGCAAAATATCCGGAACCTGATGGAGCGGAAAGATTACTCGCGATACTACTGTCTGTTTGGTTCTGAGTTAAATTAAGAAAAGTTGTGGTTGTTAGAGGAATTTCCCCGCTGCTGTTGTCTGTTTTGCCGGCCGTGGGCAAAGAATTACCTTCAGTTGAGGTTTCACCCGAACCTTGGACCGCAGGTGCTTGTGTTTGTTTTTGAGTCCCGGATTCTTGAGTTCCGTCGTGAGAGCTGACAAAAGTGCCAAGGTTTGTTTCCGAAGAAATAGCGGCTGTTGCCGATGCAGCGGAGCCGGCTCCGCCGTTCGCGTTATTTATCATACCGCTGTATGCTTCCGTAAGCGCGCTTTGGTTAGCGGTTGCGTCCGCCTGGACTGAAGTTGTGTCAATTTGCTGTGAATAATAGTTTGAAATATCAGGCTTATACTGGTCAATGGTACCCCAAACCCCCGGTGAAGCATGAGCTTCCGGGATTCCAAAAATTTCGGCCAATTTTTCCTTAATTTGCCCGGCCGCGGATTTCCCGGAATTTGTATTGGTACTTACCGCTGCTGTGGTTGGACTGCTCGGCTGGGTTTGCTTGCTTGCCCCGCCCATGCCTAAACCCAGTATTGTAGTTCCAAGCCCCAAACCGGCCATAACCTTTTCACCCGTTGTTGCTTTTTTTCTGTTTCGTTTTACTCTTTTTATTATGACTTTTTTCATACGTTGCACATTTAATTTATGTTTTATTTTTGACATTGTCATAACTAAAAAATCGCTTATTTATAATCACAGCCGTACTTTAATTAAAGCATTTTTGCCCCAAAAGTCAAGTTAAAAAGTGGACAACGCCGATAAAAAAATTATCTCTAAAAATATTAAGGTAACCAAAAGCAAACCCCAGAGAAACAGGGCTCAATTTCAATACAAAAATTCAGTATTAGCTGCCTAGACTGTAGATATTTCACAAATTTACAGCAATTAAGGGAGTATTTGGATGCATGTGAATAATTATAGCCTGATTAAAATTTCGATAGGTTCTGTCTTTTTGAGGCAATCTGCAATCAAGTAATAGGCTTTCGGCCAAGGCTCGCGCTTTAATGCCATGAGTGGATTCGTTTAAAAAATTATGTTTTTGTAAAATCTTTTCAATAAAATCCACTGAGGGAATTTCTTGATTAGCCTTAAAAAGCATTAAACTCACAGCATTATTTAGCATGCGCTGATTAGGAACCATAATAACTTTAGACTTTCCGTCAACATAATCGTTTACCTGTCCACTAATAAAATTCACGGTCCTGCCCAAAGCATTAAATCCGGTCCGCGTTGACGGCCTGATTAAAGTTTTAATATAATAGCTGCCAACCATGGCTACTTCCCCGTTTAACTGCTCTATTCTTCTGCCAAACTCAAAATCTTCCCACAAATGCCATTTGGGGAATCCTCCGGCGGCTGTCCAAGCACGGGCCGTTATTGCCATATTTTGCCCGGTAATCAAAAATTGACCAAGTTCAACATGGGTTTTATTTTTTATATGCAGCAAAAAATTTAATTCCGCCTCGTCCGACAGCCATAATTTATTTCCGGCAAAAGTTTGATAGGCCTGAAAAAATATTTCCTGATTTTTTATTGCTGGCGGAAACTCGATGGCAAAAATTCCGGCAATACCGTTTAAGCTTTTTCTCTGATTGAAAGCCGCAATTATACCGCTGATAAATCCCGATGAAACGCTGGTATCGCAATCCAGCAGCGCGATAATTCCTTTAAGTCCCGCCGGTACAGTGGCAAACCTTCTCACCATCTCGTCCCCTCCCTTGCCCCTGGCCACGCCGGCATTATTTTCTTTTGGTGCGAAAAATTCGGAAGAAGCATCAATAATCTTAATATGCAATCCGGAAAGTCTGATTTTTTCCCATTTTGACAGTTCTTCCGAACTAAAATAAGCCGGCGAATTTAAATTTTCACCGGCCAAATATTTCAACAACTCTAAAATTTTTCGATTCTGCTGGTAAGCCGAAGTTTTTTGCCTTACCTCGTCTTGGCTGTTATTTACGACAAAAGCCAACTCAAACTCGTCAAAATCACAGTCTTGCAGCAAAAAAGAACTTAGCAGTCGCTCCACCAATTCGTCCTTTTCGTCGTAAACCGGAATAACCACTCCAACCCGACAAGACTTCATCATGGGCTCGACAATAGCACAAGGCTTGTTTAAAAAACTTTTCAATTTTTCCATATTTCTTTAACACTGTAAAATTTTGTCATGTTGCACACCGGATATCAAATTTTTACCAAATTTATGGGCTGGCCTTTGACAAAGGCCTCTATGTTGGCAATGGTGGTATCGATAATTCTAAGCTCGGCTTCTTTGGTGTTAAACGCGTTGTGCGGCGTGATAATTACGTTTTCCATTTGCATCAGTTCGTGATCGGCCAAAACTGTTTTTAAAAGCGATTCGTTGGGATGTCCGCTATAAAGCAAATCTCTTTCGTCTTTAATAAAGCCTTCTTCTTCCAAAACATCCAGCCCGGCTGAACCGAGCTGTCCCGACCTGAGCGCTTTCACCAAAGCCTCGGTATCCACCAAACCGCCGCGCGCCGTGTTAATTAGCATGGCGCCTTTTTTAATTTTTTCCAGCCGCTGCTCGTTTATTAAATGATGCGTGGCCGGCATGTACGGAACGTGCAAAGTCACCACGTCGGAATTTTGCAGTAAAGTGTCCAAATCCGCATACTCAAAACCGTACTGCTCGGCCAGCTCTTTGCGGGGAAAAGGATCGTAAGCCAAAACTTTCATGCCAAAGCCTTTGGCAATTTTAATGGCATAAATTCCGATATGGCCGGACCCGACAACTCCCAAAGTTTTGCTCATCAAATCAAAACCGGTTAACCCGCCGTAGCTAAACAAACCTTCTTCCCGAACGCGCTTTATGGACGGATAAAGTTTTCTGGACAAAGCCAGCATTAGAGTGAAAGCGAATTCCGCCACGGTATTTTCACCGTACGTGGGCACGTTGCTGACCAAAACATTTTTCTCCTTGCAGGCTTTTACATCTATATGGTCGTAGCCGGTGCTTCTGGTGGTTACATACTTAACCTTGGGGAAACTAGCCAAAGTTTGGCCGTTTACAGGCAGACCAATAAAATTACACAACACTTCCGCTTCGGAATCTTCGGCTTTTTCCGATAATTTATGAAAACTTAACTCTTGGCCGGACAATTTACTTTTAAAATAGTCGGCTTCCCAATTTTCTGTTTCAAAAAAGGCAATTTTCATTTTGATTTTGAGTTAATTTATCTTCTTTTAAAATTATAACACACCTAAAATTTTTTAACATCTTATGTAAAAATCACGGCCGTGATTTTTACATAAGATTGTTTTTTACTTTAGGTTAAACTTTTTCTTTAAATCTTTATCATAACCCATGTCGTCAACTCTCATAATTCTCACATATTCCAAAAGTTTTGTCTCTTGCAAATAATCAACAGCTTCCCTGTTTAAGGGGTATGGATTTACATAAACGCTGGCTTGAAGCTTTTTAAAGCCCATATTTTTTAACAGGCCCCTGAACAAGGACCTTTTATCTTTACTGTCTTCGGGAATGTCAAAAATTACCACCCTCCATTTACCGTCCCATTGCCTGCTTTTTATAACTTTTGCTTTTAACAGCAAACACTCCAGCTGACCTTTCTTGGTCAACTTAATAAATTTTTGATTGTTCTGTTTATAAACCTTAATCGCGCCGCGCTTTTTTAAATCAAATAGCCTGCTGTAATACCTGGATTTAGGATAACTGCGCTGCCTTTTTACCCAAGCATAAGGCGCTTCAAAGGGCAAAGGCAAAAGTTCGGATGCTTCCGATAAAAATTCCAAAATTAAACTAATCGTGGTATTTTGCTTTTTTGGCATATTTGCTTAAATCACGGCCGTGATTTTTACAGAAGATTATTATTAGCCCAAAGCCACAAAAAAGTCCGAAACATTGGCGCCGGTATTTCCGGTAATCAATTGTCCTCCGACATGTTCAAAAAATGTAAAACTGTCGTTGTCCTCCAAATATTTTTTATAATCCAGATTTAAAGTTTCAGATTTAAGCAAAACCGAAGCATCCGCAATTGCTCCGGCCGCATCCGTATTGTCGTGTCCGTCAGAGGCCGCGCAAACCAGTACTTGACCGCCGGAAAGATTGGCCAGCGCAGCCAACGCCATTTCCTGATTTCTGCCGCCTTTGCCGCGGCCAATGATTTTTACCGTGCTTTCTCCGGCACCAAGCAAACAAATATTTTTTTTCATCGATTGAACGATTCCTCCGGCCAAAACTCTGGCCTCTCCCTGATACGCCAAAGAAAATATCTTCACTTCAAAACCCAAATCTTCGGCTTTTTCCCGCATTGCCTCAATTGCCAACTTTGAGGAAACCACCAAAAAATTATGCACCTTTTTGAAATATTTTTCTTCTTTTGGAGTTTCCAGCAATTTACAGGAATCGATTTGGCACATTTCCAAAACATCATATTTTTTTAAAA
>CAIWKW010000203.1 GCA_903913365.1 Candidatus Doudnabacteria bacterium
CTGTTTGGGAATGATGCTGGGCTGGCCGCTAATTGGCGTTGCCATTTTTTTGGCCGTAATTTTAGGCGGAGCAATATCGACAGGCCTGCTTTTTTTAAAGGGAAAAACATTAAAGAGTATGGTGCCTTTTGGCACTTTTTTCTGTTTTTCGGCTATTTTAAGTTTGTTTTACGGAGAACGTCTTCTTCATTGGTATTTGGCGCTTTTGGGATTTTAAGGTTATAATATCTGTATAAACTTAAGAGTTACGGCTTCTGAAACGAAACAAAAAATGATTAAAGTTTTACCGCCAAAGCATAAAAATAATTTTGAAAACAGAAAAAAACACTCTGTTTTGGTATTTTTACCCGGGTTTACTCTAATTGAACTTATGGTGGTGGTGAGTATTATGGTAATTTTAACCACGGTTTTGACCATAAACTTAGTTGGCCAAAGGGCCCCCAGAGATCTTCGAATTGCAGAAAATCAGCTTGTCAGCAATATTAGGCAAATGCAAAGCAATGTCCTTTCTTCCCGCAATTTGGATACCGGAGAAACTGTCCAATATTATTTGTTAAAATTTGATTTGTCAAAACCCACGCAGTATACTTTGCAGGCGGTTTATAATGCGGATATTAGCAGTCCGGTGCTGCGCGACGTTCAAACCGTTAATTTTCCGGGCAATATGAGATTGGCTTCGTCGAGCCCGATAGTAATTGACCGGTCGGCTACAGGCATAGCCAATGAAACTCCGGCCACTTGCGCTTTGGTGGCTTTCTCGGCGCCTTTTGGCAAAGTTTTGTTTAACAGCAACGGCTGCGCTTTGGTTAACAATCCCAGCGGCAATCCGCCTTCCACCTTAATCGATACAAACTTGGCGGATAATGATGATTACGGAAATATTTTTAATTTTATAACAAATTGTTCCGGCGTATCCACAATATGCAGGGTTAGCAGCGATTCGATAATGTCTATAAAGCTGACCGATGTTTCTAATACCATTTCCAAGACTATTACCATAAACGGTATTACCGGAGCGGTGAGTTTTAATTAAATTTTTGGCCATGATTTCTATCAAAAAAAAATACAAATCGGGACAAACTCTAATCGAAACATTGGCCGCACTGTTTATTTTGGTTATGGGAATCAGCGCCACAGTCGGTTTGGCGGTTTACGCTTTTAGCTCTTCTACCAATATAAATAAGGAAATAGTTGCCACCGGATTGGCCAGAGAAGGGCTTGAGACCATAAGAAATATGCGGGATACCAACTGGCTTTGGGATACCCTGGCAACAAATGCCATCGGCAATAATTGCAATATATACAACAGCTCTACCGGGACCTCCAGCTGCTATCCAAATTGGATTGGCGGCGGAGCGGTTCCTTTTTGCCTTGATCCGACAAAAACTTCCGCCGGCTGCAGCGGCATCGGCGGTCCCAGTTTTGCCTCGTTTGTTTTGGGGTTTAATGACTCCACTACCGGGCCTGTTTCGGTTTTGACAAAAGTCGCTTTGGCCAAATATGGTTTGGTTTTTGATTCCACTTATCCGTTAAGCGCATTTCATGCCGGTTTTTATAGCCCAAATGGGGGAGTTGCTTGTGATAACAGCGTTGGCATGTCGGATTATTGCCGAAAAATTGTGATTACCAAAGACACGACAACTTTTCCTTATAATCAGGATCCCAATGGCAGTTTGGCGCTTCTAAAAGTTCAATCTCAGGTTTGGTGGGTGGATAAGAAATGTCCGCGCTCGGCCGATTGGCCGGGGCCAACTTCTTGTTCAGTTGAGCTTGATACTTATTTGACCAACTGGAAGAATTATTCCGTTTCCCCCTAAAATATTTTTATGAAAACTCAAAGGAATAATAAATTTCAATTGCAAAAAAAAGCTCCGGGTTTTACCTTGATGGAAATTATGGTGGCCACGGTGATTTTCGCTATGGTAACGGTTTCTTTGCTTTCCTTGTTTAACTACGTGCTGAAGATTAACAGGCGAAGCGAAGCTTTAAGGCAAGCTTCTCAAGGTATGAGAAGCTTTATGGAGTTTTTGGTAAAGGAAGTTCGCAACGGGCAAATTGATTATTATGCCAGCGGAGGTGTTTATACCAACGGTGTGGGCACGGGCCCTTGTGTTCCCCCTATATCCGCAGGCAGCGCTGTGCCTTCGCCCGGTCCTTCCACTTACTATTTTAAGGAAAATAAACTTGGAATAATAAATACCGATAATGTTCAGGAATGTTTTTACTATGCAAAAAATGACAATACTTATGTTGACGCGGCCAGTCCTCATGCAGTGACATTTAGCAGCCCGGGGGTGAATTTGGTTTTGCAGAAAGCCGGAGTTTCCTCTTTACAAGTTTTAAACCCTCCAAATTTTCAAGTACAAACTTTGGAATTTTTAATTCGTCCGATTTGCGATCCTTACAGCAAATGCACGGATTACGCCAGTAATTACCCACATCTGCAGCCTTCCGTAACCATTATTGCCAAGTTTTTGGTAAAACTCCCTACCGGAGAACAATCTGTTATTTATTATCAAACCTCTGTTTCCGAGGTTAAATATGATATTCCTTAATATGGAACCAAAAAATTATTTTAAAAAACAACAGGGTGTTACTCTTTTGTTGGCAATTATATTGCTTGCCGCTATTTTGTCTATTAGCTTCAGCATAGCGACAATTTTGTTTATTGAAATAAGGGTGTCCGGAGATTTAACCAGGACCGAAGCTTCTTTGTACGCGGCCAATGGGGTTAGTGAGCAGGCTATTTTTAACTATAAAAGGGATGTCTGCTCAGTCAGCGGGCAAAACTGCAGTTATGTCAGCGCATTTAATAACGGGGTGACTTTAAACGGCTCTCCGACAATAAACACTACCTCCACTCCGGTTTTAACAATATTACTGGCTCCCGGTAAAACAAAAATTTTGGATTTTTGCAGTGCGGTTGCCACAACCACCGGCTGCGGTTACGGAAAAGTGACTGTGCAAAACGTTTTGCCCAATCAGAGTCCGCCCGATCAGGTGAATTTGTATATGTGTGAGTGGAATGCGGCCAATACCAACCCTACCCTTTATGGTACCGGCGGTCCTTGCAGTGACAAGGATAATTATCATAATTATTGGCTGTTTCCTTATTCCGGAGGGACATCTTATCAGGTGGTGTTAAATTCTTTAACTAATTTGCAGGCTCAGTGGACCTCACTGAACCCCGATTATCAGCAGGAGCTTAGTATAATTAACAATGGTTCAAAATCGGTGTATCTTTCGGTTAGTACTTTTGGAGCGGACGGAAACCCTTTAGGTCTTCCTTATGTGGGCAGTACTTCTGTTACCGTGGATACCTCTAACGCGACAGTGGGAAGAAGGATTTTGGTTACGGTTCCTTCGTTTTCCGGCAGTATACCAAGCACCACCGCAAGTACGTTCGCGACAACTACTCATTTTTCGGTTACAGCCCCTTCCCCGGTAACTAAAAATGTACCGTTTAATTTTACGGTCACAGCGCTTGATGCCAGCGGAAGTACAGCCACAAATTATAGCGGTTTGATTCATTTTACCACTTCAAACGGCTCAGTCTGGTCTCCTCCAAGCGATTCGAGTTTAACCAATGGGATTGGAACTTTTTCCGGATTGATAACCGGTGAAGGCACCTATACTCTTACTGCCACAGATGTAGACAACGGAACAATAGTGGGTATTTCAAATTCGGTAATTGTGCCAACCAATGTCGCATTGGCCGCCAATGGAGGGGTGGCATTTGCTCCTTCCCAATATTCTTCCGGCTATGCCGCGACAATAATGAACGATGGATATGAGACAGCTAAAAATTTAGGCAGTGGCATTGGCGGCGCATGGCAACCTGACACCAGAAATGCTTTTCCTTATACTGTGGGGGTAACTTTTAGCGGAACACATACCATAAGTGAAATAGATGTTTTCTCCATACCTGATAATTATGCCAGCGTTAATACCATTACTGCCACCACTCCGGCGTCATCGGGAGGAATATCAGGTTATACGGTCGAATACCAAGACATAAATTATAATTGGGTTACTGCTGGAAGTGTTTCGGGTTACACCCTGGATTGGAAAAAAATTAATTTTGCTCCGGTAAGCGCCAGGGCTGTAAGGGTGACTATCAATGCCAGCAATAGCTTGGCAGGGTGGCCGTCAGTGGCTGAAATAGAAGCTTACTAAAGGTATTTAAAACGCCTATTATTTTTAGGCGTTTTAAATTTGCCAAAATTATATTAAACAACTGAGATCAGGGCTTTAATTTACATCTTAAGATGAACTGTTATACATAAAAGCCCGAGCGAACAAAAAGCCTTTATTATAAAATAAAAAACCCGGGTAAGAACCCGGGTAAAATTTATTTTATGATTTGTTATTGCTTCGGTATTTTTAGAGTTTGCCCCGGCTTTAGATAAAAAGGGCTTTTTAGGTTATTCAGGCTGGCCAGAGTTGTCCAGCTAATGCTGAATTTTTGGCTAATGTCGAACAAGGTGTCGCCTTTTTGAATGGTGTAGGTAATAAATTGTACGTTGGTTATGCTTTCCGGCTGTTTGGCGTCGCTGGCTCCAAGTACTTGAGGCTGGTCGCTTTCCGTGGCCGGTTGGTTTTTGTTTTGCATTACCAGACGCACTGTGTTTATGGTCAGGCCAAGGGCTAAGGTAAGACAAATAATGGCAGCCAATTTAAGAATTTGGTTTTGGGAATACCCTCTGCCAACGCCAGATTTTAAGCGCGGGGAGAGCTCAAATTTTTTGTTGCTGAAAGCCATTGTTTTAATTTCGAATATACCGGAATTAAGCGTTGAATGAATTTGTTTTGGAAGAGCTTCGCTGTATTTCACATTTAGTCTAACATATTTTTAACGAACTGTACTGTGGATAAACCATTGTTTGTCAAAGGCGCGGGCAAAGCGGAGGATTGGCCTGCCGGTCTTAAAAATAGTATAATTATAACAATGAAATTATATGACAGATAAAGCCGAAACTAAAAAAAGAATAGAAAAACTCAGAATGCAAGTGGAAGATTTGCGTTATCGCTATCATGTCTTGGATGACCCGAAGGTTACGGATGATATTTATGAGTCGCTACAGCGTGAACTTAAGCTTTTGGAGGACGAGTATCCGGAATTTCGGGATCTTAATTCCCCGACAAACCGGATTGCCGGCAAACCGCTTGATAA
>CAIWKW010000204.1 GCA_903913365.1 Candidatus Doudnabacteria bacterium
ACAATCTTTAACAACTTTATATTTTGAATTTTTGCATTGAGTCAATTTCGAGGCATTTTTTGAGGATTTTATGAGGCGTAGTCAATCTACGGCGAATAAAATCGGAAGAAAATAACGAAGAAATTGGCCAAAGCTGCTTTAGGGACGAGCTCTGCCCGCCCAAAAAGCAGCGGTGCGGAAATTCAAACCGTTTTGTTTTGAACAGGAGAATAAAACGGCTTAAGCCCCTACACCAGTCTTCACCAAGTTGATTAAGAATAAGATTTTCCACATTAAGATTCAGAAGATCATTTATCCGGAAATACTTTGATGGGGACCTGTGTAAGGGTTTATTATCACAGCTAAGCATGCAGTCTATCCGTGTTTATCTATTTAATACCCATGCCTAAAGATGGTCTGTGTTTATCTGTGATTTCTACATGCTCCTAATTTCGTTAAACCGGATTGGGGGCGCAAAAAAAGCCGTGCGCAAGAACAAATTTACTTTGGTTCTCCTGCCGCGGTTTTTTATTTCTCTAATATCATAAAATATAGAGAAATAATCCCGTAATAAAATTGCCATTTTAGAAAGTAAGATGGCAATTGCCGCAAACTTTAATAATTCGGACAAAATGCGAGGGCCGAATAGGCCCATACCTTTATAGGCGAAGCATTTTGAGGTTAATTAAATAGCAATTTTATTATGGGATATCAGAGCTGTTATTAACAAAATTGTTGCTGGGGTTATTAAACCGCATATCTAAACTTATTTAATTCAAACTTTTCCTTTTCAAAATTGTGGGCCTTAGGAGGGCAAAATTATATTTGCGTTGGGCGACGCCTTGGCCTATATCCTTAAGACTCACAATTTTGCAAAAGGATTTTTAATGCCCTGTAAAAGTTGATTTATAAAACAATTGAGTATAAAATGTATCAGGAATTGTGGAAAGAGGTTTTTCCTTTTTTTAAGCGGACAAAAAAGAAAATCCGCTTTCCGCAATGAGAATTGCTCTACAGGAGGATTGGTGCTTATTTTGAATGGGGAAGAATGCCTTCTTTCAACTCGAAATTCTTCTTCGTCTTCCAAACGGGAAGAAAAGAAGGAAAATTCGGCAGCAATGATATTTGCGGCGGTTCTTATTTTAGCAGCCGCATACGTGAATTATTTTATTGCGTTAGGAGTGCTGTCATGATCAAGAAACAAATTCTTAAATGGTATATGAGGATGCGCGAAAGCGTAGTCGTAATGGCCATTTTGGGTTGCTTTGGGCCCGAACATCCGTATGACTCATACAGAGAGCGGATGTTTGATGGCTTTTGAACAGGTGTCTAGCGCGGGGCTGAGTACAGAAGTAAACTGTTACTCGCCCCCGAAATTCATAAAAGTTGTCTTTAGCATTTTGTATCTAAGATTTGGATATAAAATTATGAAGACAGAAATGTTTTCAGAACGGAGCTAGTCTCCGGACTCCCCCGATTGATTTAGATTGCCCGCTGTTAGCGACGGACAAAACCCGCACCCAAGTAAAGGAGGGTACTGTGCCGAAAAAACAAACAATGGTGCCATTTGGTCTCCCCCCTGAGTGTCAGGCCAGGGAAGGACTGTTTGGAACCCCGTCACTGAAGGAAATTAGAAAGACTCCTATTCCGACTTGGAAATGGGCTGCTATCTTCTTTGGTGGCGCAACTGTTTTTTTTCTTATTTGTTGGTTATTACTCGCCACTTCTGGCGAGGGTCTCAGTTACGTTTACCGTTAGGCGACGCTTGGCGGTTTCGAATGTTTTAACTTTATAAGCGGCCGACGCGCCGCAAGGGTGAAGTTGCGTGCAAGCAATGCACGTATTATTTCACCCCCTCTCATTTGTTAATCAAAAGTTTGGTAAATAGGTGAGGGGGGTAGTCATAGTGCTCTTTTTCCGTAACATGCTGGACACTTGGTCCGGCTGGAATACAATCACTCAAATTGCCGTATTTTCAGTTTTGGTGATTGTGGTTGTTATGTTGGCAACTATCTGCGGCAACGTCCATTACGAGTGGTGGGCGCGCAGGCAAATGAGGAGGCAGAATGTCTAAGGCAAGGCCAGATCAAGCTTTGTCAGAATGCGCAGTGCTAGTTGTATTGGCGTGCGTAATGTTAATTGCCGGCATTTTTTTCCGGGTAAAGGACCTGGCACCGGCGCAAAAAAAGTGAGGGAGGAAAACAAGTGAGATTCGTTATGGTCTTATTTGAATCATTGTGGTTGGTTTTTACCGGCCAAATTAAAGAGTTCTAATGGATTTAGAACAAATTTTGGACAGGCTTGTCCTTAATTTGGCAAAGCCATTCGTTTTCTTAATTGCCTCAGGACTGGCAACGGGACTAATTACCTTATTGCTGTTTCTGCTGGCTAAACTACAGGGGCGCCACGATTAAGGATAGCCGACAACTCCTTATAGCGCCCGCACACCTAAGTTCATAAAAGTTTTACGAGTTTAGGTGTGGTATAATATCAAAGGTTTAAATATTATGGTTTGTGAGTTTCAAAGATCACCTTTGCGCGACATTAGATGTTGAATAAATGCAGTTGTTAAATAGTATAATTTTTTATATATAAAAGTTTGCGGCGCAAAGGTGATCTTTGAAATTTTAAAAAAAGTTTGTTTGCAACCCGTCGGCGATATGCTGATTTAATTTTTACCGCAAGGTAAAACTTGAATTAGTATTCCTGTTATCGCCGCCGGATTGCAGCCAATCTTGGTTGCGCTGCGAATTTTAGTGTGAAAGGTGAGAGTTATAATGGCAGCTGCTGGTACGTTCTTTTTTAAAGGTCGGGAAGACGCCATTTGTAATTGCGTTAACCCGCAGATCAAAGCCCGTGGCTATCGGGCCGGGGTCAAGGAGGGACAGTTGCGCTATCAGTTGTTTCTCATGAGCCCCAAGGACCACGTTGGTCTTAAGATGGCCGAAGAAGAAGTCTTGAGTCGCAGTTTAGTGACAAAAAAGACCCCAAAAGGCGGGGGGAAGGTGGAAATCAGACTGGACGATCTTCGTGAGAGATCGGCTGAGATGATTCGCCTGAGGTCGCTTAGCCACACGCGGTGTGGCCTGCCAGACCTTTCAGACGTGGAAGGTAGCACAGGTAGGGAGGACGACAAGGCCCTTCATTAGAATCCGGACAGGCGTCCGGCAAATCAGATTTGGTTGAGCCGCATGACGGCTAGGAGGAAGTTATTAATTTGGAAGAAGAACACTTAAGCCGGCCGTGCACACGTGGACAATGTGTACGCGCCGGCTTTTCAATTGGCTTTGACAAAAACCCCAATATTCTGTATACTTTGTAGACTAGTAGCAAGAATTAAGTAGTAAGTATTAAGCGGATGCAAAATACTAATTGTTATTTTCTTGCCACTAATCACTAATCACTAA